>JBFJKG010000253.1:0-3928 GCA_041635075.1 Solimonas sp. | reverse complement strand
CCAGAATGCGATCGGCATGGGCATCCTGCTGCTATCGCTGGCCGGCATGGCGGGCACAGCGTGGCTCTATCTCGCTGGGCATATTGCTTGGTGGGTCTGTCTTCCGATCGTGGCGATCTTTGCCTCGTTCACCCACGAACTTGAGCACGATCTGATTCACTGGATGTACTTTCGCAAGCAACCGGTATGGCACCACTTGATGATGGCCCTGGTGTGGCTCGCGCGCCCCAGCACCATCAACCCGTGGATACGCCGCACGCTGCATTTCCGTCACCACAAGTATTCGGGGTCAGAAAAGGACACCGAGGAGCGTGGCATCACCAATGGCCGCCCCTGGGGTCTGGCCCGCCTGCTGATGCTGGCGGACGCGACCCTGGCGCTGCTGTTGCGGGTGCCGCAGGCACACAGCGCCAAACATCGCGCGATGCTGCTGATTGGCGGGCCGATCGCCTACTTCCCGCTGGGCTGGATCTGCTGGGGGTTGTGGTACGTGTTCCTCGGCTACCACGGCGCCAATGCCTGGGCCGCGCTCAGCGGCGGCGAGATCGCATGGTCAGCCGCAACACTGGCGCGCATGGAATGGCTCAACCCGCTGATCGTGGTGTGGATTGGCCCCAACATCCTGCGCAGCTTCTGCCTGCATTTTGTCAGCAGCAACATGCACTACTACGGTGACATTGAAGACAACAACGTGATCCAGCAGACGCAGGTACTGACGCCGGCCTGGCTGCTGCCGTTCCAGCTGTTCTGCTTCAACTTCGGCTCCACCCACGCCATCCATCACTTCGTGGTGAAAGAGCCGTTCTATGTGCGTCAATGGACTGCAAAAACTGCGCATGCGGTGATGCGCGAGATGGGTGTGCGATTCAACGACACCGCGTCACTGCGTCGCGCCAATCGCTGGACGCCGCAGCAACCGGCAACACAGGCCGCCGAAGCCGCCGCCCATAGCGCCTGAGCAGACCGCCGCGGCTCAGGCCGAGGCCATCAAAGGGGCTCCCGGACAGGGGGCCTTTTTGTTGCCCATGTTTGTGAACACTTGTACACTGATGGCCCGATTGAGCGGCCGTGGCCGCCGGAGCGCAGCATGAATACGACAACAGCCGTTGCGGTGCGGCCCGCCGCGAATGAACTCTCACAGTGGCGTGGCGCGCTGGACCTCACTGCACGCGCGTTCGATCAACTCACCAGCCGCGCTCACGAGTGGCACCGCGCGATCTCCGACGTGCCCTTTCGCACGCTGTCGCAGGTGCCAGGCATCAGCGAGGGCGCCGCGCCCACTCGCCTGCTGCACGACGGCATCACCGATGGCGTCTACAGCGCCGTTCGCCTGAGCGGAGCAGCCATCTTCGGCGGCGCCAGCCTGGTGCTGAAGTCGGTGGAACGCAGCGCACTCGCGCCCGCAGGCACACCCCGGCCAGCCAGCGTCACCGGCAGCAAGCTGATGGCCGCGATCAGCGGCCTGGTTGGGGACGACATGGCCACTCGCCGCAATCCGCTGACGCCCAGGCTGGGCTTCTATCAGCACAATCGCCGCCTGTCCCTGTCGGCCGATGCGCTGGCCGTCGCCTATCCGCAGGCGACGCCGCGGCTGGCGGTGTTCGTGCACGGACTGTGCTGCAGCGAGCATGTCTGGTCCATGTACAGCGACACCCAGCCCGCGCAGTCCCCGGACTATCCGGCGCGCCTGCAAGCCCTGGGCTATACCCCTGTATTCCTGCGCTACAACAGCGGCCTGCACATTTCGCAGAACGGGCGCGGGCTGGCGCGCGCACTGGACAAGCTGGTTGCCGGCTGGCCCGTAGCCGTAGAGGACATTGTCCTGATCGGCCACAGCATGGGGGGGCTGGTGGCGCGCGCCGCCGCGCATAGCGGCGCCGTACGCCAGGCCGCGTGGACCGCTCAGGTCTCGCGCGTGTTCTGCATTGGCACCCCGCACCTGGGCGCGCCGCTGGAACAAGCAGTCAATGTCGGCGTCGAACGCATGGAACGTTTTGCGCTGAGTCGTCCGCTGGCACGCATCCTCAAGATACGCTCGGCCGGCATCAAGGATCTGCGCCAGGGCGCCACTCATGATCTCGATTGGCGCGGACGCGATCTGGATGCGCTGGGCACCGCGCCGCGCGGAGAGATCGCGCGGATTGCCGGAGCGCGCTATCACTTCATCGGCAGCACCTTGAGCGGGAGCGTCGACGACCGGCTCAGCGAAACCCTCGGCGATGGCCTGGTGAATCTATCCAGCGCCACCGCCCACCAGCTGGCTGACGCGGATAGCGCCACGCTGACGCGCGTGCACCACGTGCGTCTGATCAACCATCCGCTGGTGTGGCAGTGGATGCAAACGCTGCTGACGTCGGATTCGCGCTTAGGCCTTTAGGCCTTCATTGCCCAGCGTGAGATCGCGGCCATCCAGGTCAGCGGCGTGAGTCGCGTCGACAGCGCCATCAAGGTGTTGATCAGCCCGGGCACCACGCTGGCACGGCGGCGCAGCAGCGCGCGTATGCCGATGGCGGCGACCGCAGCAGAGCTCATCATCGTTGCGTTGTGGAACCAGTTGCGCTTCTGGCCCGCGACCTTGAGGAACTCGGTGGCCGTCACCCCTGGCGACACCACCGTGCATGAAACCCCGCTACTGCGGAGTTCGTCATTGAGGGCAACACCAAAGTTCAGCACATAGCTCTTGGCGGCCGCATACGCGGCATAGGTCGGCGAAGGCTGGAACGCGCCGATCGAGGCCACCTGCAGGACATAGCCCTGCCGGCGCAGCACCATGCCGGGCAGGAACAGGCGGGTCAGATGGGTCAGCGCCACGACATCGAGCTGCAGCATCTGTTCGGTGCGGGCCCAGTCGGTATTCAGAAAGTCGCCGTACAGGCCAAACCCGGCGTTGTTGACAAGCACATCAATGGCAATCGCCGCGCCATCCAGCTCGCGCTGCAGATGCTCGCGTGCCTCGGCATCGGACAGATCAGCCGGCATCACCCGCACGTGTACACCCAGCGCCTGCAGTTCGGTCGCAAGCACCTTCAGGGCTTCGACCCGACGCGCGACCAGCACCAGATTCGCGCCGCGGCGCGCCAGTTCGCGCGCGAAGTCCACCCCCAGCCCGCTCGATGCCCCGGTAACCAGCGCCCATTGCCCCTTGAGTTCCTGCATGCCCCCCTCCCCTGCGTGATGTTCTTATGTGTACCCGCTGACTGCGGTTGTGCCTGCTAGCCAGTGACCGCTGCGCTCAGGCAGCGCGATGTTGTTCGCCCACATCAAAGAAGGCCTGCACGGCGGCACGTTGCTCGGCGGCATCGGCGACCCGGTTCACCCTCTGCCAGAACGGCTCACTGCCCGGATGATCCTTGCAGTACCACTGTATGTGCTTGCGGGCGACGCGCAGTCCGGTGCCCTCGCCGTAGAAGGCGTACAGCGCGTCCAGATGTTCCAGCAGCCAATGCCGGATTTCGAAGGCGGTAGCCGCAGGCAGCACCTCGCCGGTACTGAGATACGTCGCGATCTCGCGAAAAATCCAGGGGCGGCCCTGCGCCGCACGACCCACCATGACGGCATCGGCACCGGTCTCCCGAAGCACGGCCTGCGCCCGCTGTGGTGTGCTGACATCGCCATTGGCAATCACCGGGATGCGCACGGCCTGCTTGACCGCGGCAATCGTCTGGTATTCGGCGGCACCCTGATAGTGGTCCTCGCGCGTACGGCCATGCACCGCGAGCGCCTGTATGCCGCTGCCTTCAGCTATCCGTGCAATCTCCACCGCGTTGCGCTGTGCGCGGGTGTAGCCGGTACGGATCTTCAGCGTCACCGGCACCTCGACGGCACCGACGACCGCCTCAAGGATGCGGGCGACCAGCGCCTCATCCCGCAACAGTGCAGAGCCGGCATCGACCCGGCAGACCTTCTTGGCGGGGCAGCCCATGTTGAT
>JBFJKG010000252.1:0-3929 GCA_041635075.1 Solimonas sp. | reverse complement strand
GACAGGCACAAGCCACAACGTGCAGCCGCATCCCTGAGGGACGCGGGTTGGCGTCTCGATGCAGCAAATGAACCCCCCAGTCCGGAATATCGGTCTCGTATGCCTAACTGCCGGCTTTGACTGATTGTAGGCCGATCAACGTCGAACCAATACCCCTTGGCGGTGACGCGGGCCAGGGCGCCCGTGGCGGTCGATCACTTGGCCGGGTGAGCCGAGTGAGGACGTCGGGAGACTGCCGATGATCTAACCATAGAGCGAAATATTGTTTTGCATGGCGGAAGTTTGCTCTTACTCTTCGGCGCCTTCGTGATGGAGTAACCGGTTTGAGTGCCTCAGCGCCCCACAATGTCCCGACCTTCAGGCCGTATGGCCTGGCTGTACTCGCGGCAGTGCTGCTGTCTCCCGCTACGCCGTTACAGGCACAGGACGCGCCCGCCGCAGACAGTGAGTCGCAGCGTGAGCCTGTCCTGCAAACCATACCGGTGGCCCCGATAGCGGAGGCGCCGGAGGCGCCGCTCGAATCGTCTGCACCCACTCCGCTGGACGTGATCGTAGTGACCGCGCAGAAGCGGGCCGAGAATGTCCAGGACGTGCCGATCTCGATACAGGCCTTCAGCCCGAAGACGCTCGGATCGCTCAACATCAGCGACCAGTTCAGCCTGCAGCAGGCAGTACCGGGACTGGATGTCAACGAGATCACCCAGTTCACCACGGTCTTCCTGCGCGGGGTGGGTTCTGACGCATTCCTGATGGCCGACCCCAGTGTCGCGTCCTATGTGGATGGCATCTACTTTCCGTTCTCACAGGGGCTGGATCAGGATTTCGGCGTTGTTGATCGCGTTGAAGTGTTGAAAGGCCCGCAAGGCACGTTGTTCGGACGTAATGCCGTCGGCGGCGCGATCAGTGTCCATACGCCCAACCCGGATTTTTACGAGGCCAGGACCTCGATACAGAACACGTTCGGCAATCGGCGGACGTCCAATACCAGCGTCTACTCCAATCTGCCCCTGACTGATTCGTTAGCCGTCAACGTTTCCGCTTACTACAACTACGGCGACAACTACATGACCGGCACCGCTGCGGGCGAGCCGCTGCCCAGCGAGATCGCCCGCGGTGCACGCGTCAAGCTGCGCTGGGCGCCCGGGGACCACTGGGATGTCGTGCTCGCCGGTCTGCGTCTGGACCAGAAGGGTACCGGCTCAGTGTTCCAGCTCAACGCAGAGCCCAGCCCCGTCATCGGCAGCCTGTTGCTGCAGATCGAGCCACAGCGCGGCTATGACGGCGAGCTCAGTGAGCCCAGCTATCTGCTGTTCGACAGCACCGTAGGCTATGGCCAGATCACCTACAACGCGCCGTGGTTTGATGTGAAGCTGCTTGGCAGCGATCAGTCGGCAGTTTCGCAGTTCACCTATGACTTCGACGGCTCGCCGCGCCAGGGTGCCGCCTTCGATCAGAAGAAGAACTTTGCTGATGTGCAGACGGCGGAGCTGCAGCTGATCTCCAGTGAAGAGACGCCGGGCAATGAGTACCTGCAATGGATCCTCGGGGGGTATTACTTCCGCAGCGCGCAGGGATTCGATACCGCCAATCTGCAGCTGTTCGGCCTGGACCTTGCGGACTTTGAGCGCGGCGGCATTTCGCTGCCACCGCTGCTGCGAGATGCGCTCGAGCAACTGGGCGTCATCTATCCGAACGGCGATGTCGCCTTTCACGCCATCATTGGCACGCAGTCCAAGGCCGCGTTCGCGCAGGCTACATTCGATTTCACCGAGAAGCTCGCGCTGACCCTCGGCGCGCGTTATCAGGATGAGGAGCGCTACATCATCCGCTCCGACTCGGGCCTGTACACCTCCGACGGCGGTTTCTCGCCCCTGTTCACCTGGACCAACGCGCGGGATGCGGACGGCAACAGCGTGCCTACCCGCGATACCACCACCAGCTTCAAGCCGAAGGCCACTGTGGAGCTGCGCCCGCTGGGTGACGATACGCTGTTGTACCTGACCTACCAGGAGGCATTGAAGTCATCCACCTTCAACACGGTGGCCATCTACCAGCCACCCGCCTATGTCGAGCCGGAAGAGCTGGAAGCCTGGGAAGTGGGCGCCAAGTTGACGGTGCTGGACGGCGCGGTGCAGTTCAATGTCGCGGCGTTCGAGTACGACATTCACAATTTCCAGGTGCAGTTCATCTCGTTGTTGCAGGGTGGGGCAGTCTCGTTCGAGAACGCCGAGCAGGCTTCGGTGCGAGGGATCGACTTTGATGCGCGCGTGCGACTGTTGCCGAGCATCCTCGATCGATTGGTGCTGACCTTCGGGGGTAGCTATTTAGATGGTCAATACGATCGCTATGAGGGCGCCTCCGGTTTTGATCAGGAGACCGGGCTATTCTCCTCAGACAACGACTATTCCGGAAACCGCATCGTGCGTACGCCCCGGTTCACTGCTGTAGCAGGGTTCAGCAAGGCATGGGATGTTCCGGGCGGCAGTCTGGAGGTGGGCGGAGACGCCTACTACAACAGCGGTTTCTTCTATACCGCTTCAAACGATCCTCGGTTCGACCAACCCGCATACACGCTGTACGGCGCGCGCGTCAGTTACCTCTACGTTCCATGGCAACTGCGCGCCACGCTTTTCGGCCGCAATCTGAGTGATGAGAAGTACAGCCAGGGTCTGATCGCTACCGATTTCGGTGGCAACTACACGCTGGCGCCGCCACTGACCGCGGGCCTCAAGCTCGCTCTGGACTTCTAGACGGCGCGCCGCGGTCGGCGTGATGGACTAGCGAGCGAGGCGCGACGTCAGCAGCGCGCCCATCAGCATCGCCAGGACAAACAGTCCGGCGGTCCAATGGCCTAGGCCGACGCCGACCAGCGCCGGTCCGGGGCAATAGCCGGCCCAGCCCCAGCCGAGTCCGAAGACGAGTGCCCCTGAAAGCAGCCGTCGGTCGACAGCTCCCGACGCAGGCCCGGCAAAACGTTCGGCGAATAGCGGTCGGCCGCGACGACGCAGCAGCGCAAAGCCCGGCAGGGTCACTGCCAGCGCACCGCCCATGACAAACGCCAGCGACGGGTCCCAGCCAGCACCCCAGCGCAGGAAGGCCAGGACGCGTTGCGGATCGGCCATTCCGGATATCAGCAGGCCAGCGCCGAACAGCAGGCCAGCAAGCAATGCGGGTAAGCGTTCACGCATCTCAGACTCCTGCGAACTTGGCGAGTAGGGTGGCGGTGAGCATTCCGGCCGCCATGAAGGAAATGGTGGCGGCCACGGAGCGCGCGGAGAGTCGGGCAAGACCGCAGACACCATGTCCGCTGGTGCAGCCGTTGCCAAGGCGCGTGCCGATGCCAACGAGCAGCCCGGCACCCAGCATGCGCGCGGCCGAGTCCACAGAGAACGGTGGCGCTGCCGCATCGAGGGCGCTGAGAGTGGCGGCAAACCAACCGCCAAGCAACAGACCCCCGAGAAACCACCAGCGCCAGCCGCGATCAGTCGCCCCCGTCAGCAGGCCGAAGCTGATGCCGCTGATGCCGGCGATGCGGCCGGAGGTCGCGTAGAGCAGCAGCGCAGCGCTGCCAATCAGGATGCCGCCGACCGCCGAAATGATCCATTCAGTATGCATGTGGCTGCCTTCCATCGTGCCAGACTTACAATCTATACCGGGTAGGGTATAGGATAAAGCCACAGAGTCGCAATCGGGAGCGGTGAGTGGAAGCGCAATCAAACGAACGCAAGACGCGGGTACTGTCGCGGCTGCGGCGGGCAGAGGGGCAAGTCAGGGCAGTGGCCGAGATGGTCGAACGCGAGGATGACTGCGAAAAGATCGCGCAGCAGCTGGCCGCCGTGCGCAAGGCTCTGGATCGGGCGTTTTACGACATGCTGGCCTGTGCCGCTCAGCACGAGATGGAAAGGGATGGCACGGTGGACCCGCGGGTG
>JBFJKG010000251.1:0-3929 GCA_041635075.1 Solimonas sp. | reverse complement strand
GAGGATAGGCGGCACTCGCCGCCTGATCATTCCTGCGGAGCTTGGCTACGGCGCCTATGGCGCCGGCGGCGTGATTCCGCCCAATGCCACGCTGCTGTTCGAAGTCGACCTGCTGGGCGTCTACTGAGCGGCGACGGTGTGTGTGTGAGCCAAGGCGCCGGAACGCAGGAAGACGGACAGTCGATCTGGTTCGTCTACATGCTGGAGTGTGTCGGCGGCCAGATCTACACCGGCATCACACCCGATGTGGCTGCGCGTTTTGATCGGCATTGCCAGGGACGCGGTGCGGCCTATACGCGCATCAACAAGCCGCTGCGCATACTCGCGGCCATGGCCTGCGGCAGCCGTAGCGAGGCCACCAAGGCCGAGATCCGCCTCAAGAAATTGCCACGCGACGGCAAGCTTGAATGGGTCCGGCAGCAACCCTGGCGGCCAGCGCAGGGCGCAGCCGGCGCCGTGCGCAAAAAAATGCCGCTGCGTTGATCGCAGCGGCAAACGGGTTGCAGGCTGTGTGGGGTAGCCGCTGAGGAGGGGACGCGGCGACCTGGAACCCGGGGGGAGGGTCAGTGCGCGGAACCGGGCGCGGGCGGCGGCTCCGGAAACCTGACTGCAGGGCCGTTCGGCTGCCTGCCGGGAGGCACATAAGCGGGCGCGGGCGCCCCGGCAGGCCCGAGAAACACCACGTAGCGGTAGAAGGCGCGCAGATCCTCGTCGCTCATGTCGACGACATTGAACCAGGGCATCGGTGGGCGCGGGCGAAAGCGGCGCGCGTATTCGACCCAGGCGTTCTCATCGAACTGAGGCAGCAGCAGGCGCAGGTTGGTTGGGTAGGTGGTGCCCCAAGGACCCTGCCAGCCTAGAGTGTCTCCGGTGAGCCACAGCGACTCCGGGACCTTGCCATCATTGGGGGCATAGCCCGGCGTGTGACAATCATTGCAACCGCTGATGCGCGTCAGATAACGCCCGCGTTCAATCAGTGGGTCCTGGGTTGCGGGCGCGCCCGCGTGCGCAATTCCGGCCGCCAACGCGGCTGCGGCGAGCGCGATCGTGAATAGATGTTTCATCAGCTACCTTCCTTGGTCTGGAGTGAGAGGACTTTAGGCAGGGCCCAATGCTTCAGAAACGAGGGTTCTGGAATGAAACCCTTTCCGCTCGGGCACGGTGGGATGGCCTGCTCCAAGTACCGGGGCGGCAGACTAGGGGTACGGCGTAAGGGGCGCAGTGAAAAATCTGCTAAGCAAACCTTAAAAGCTTGCTAATCGAGGTGTCAGCCCATCATCGTCGGTCAAATCGCATCAGGGTCGGTCACTGCGCGGCGTGTTTGCGTCCCAGCCAGACTGTGATGCGAGCGCGCCACCCTCGGGATGTCCAGGCGCCACGGCGCTGCCGCACCGGCTGACCCGCAGGCGGTGCAGGCATGCGGCCGGCCCCGGCCTTGGCAGGCCTACCAGGCGCGCTGGTACTGCTGGGGTGCCGGCATGTCGTGTCCGAGTGTCTTGGCGGCGTGATAAGGCCAATAGGGGTCGCGCAGCAGCTCGCGCGCCAACAGCACGATATCGGCCTGGCCACTGGCGATGATCTGCTGTGCCTGCGCCGGTGCGGTGATGAGACCAACCGCGCCCGTCGCAATGCCGGCTTCTTGGCGTATTCGCGCTGCGAACGGCACCTGAAAGCCCGGCGCCACCGGAATCCTGACCTTGGCCAGCGTGCCGCCGGACGAGACATCAATCAGATCGACGCCCAGGGGCTGGACCGCGCGCGCCAGTTCTATGCTGTCATCGAGGCTCCAGCCGCCCTGTTCCGCCCAATCCGTTGCCGAGATGCGCAAGAACAGCGGTAGCCGCTCGGGCCAGACTTCACGGATGGCGCCCACTACCTGCAGTAGCAGTCGCATGCGGTTGTGCAGACTGCCGCCGTACTCATCGGTGCGGTGGTTCGACAGTGGAGACAGAAACGCGTGCAGCAAATAGCCATGTGCGGCGTGGATTTCGAGAGCCTGAAAGCCCGCCTGCACCGCGCGGTTGGCGGCAGCGCGAAAGGCGGAAACCAGCGCATGGATGCCGGCCAGGTCGAGCGCCAGTGGCACCTGATGTCGATCATCGAACGCCAGCGCGCTGGGCGCGACGACCGGAGACCAGCCGCCGCTAGCGCTGCCTACCGGCTGGCCACCCGCCCAGGGCTCCGCAGTGCTGGCCTTGCGTCCCGCATGGGCCAGCTGAACCGCAGCGACGGCACCGGCTTCGGTGATGAAGCGCGTGATGGGCTTCCAGTGCTCGATCTGGTGATCGGTATACAGTCCGGTGTCGTAAGGGGAAATCCGCCCCTCCGCAGTGACCGCAGTGGCCTCGGCGATGACCAGGCCGGCCCCGCCGACTGCGCGACTTCCCAGGTGCACCAGATGCCAGTGGCCGGGATTGCCATCAGTAGCCGAGTACTGGCACATCGGTGAAACGGCGATGCGGTTGCGCAACGTGACATCGCGCACGCGATAAGGGCTGAAAAGTGACATGGCGTTTGCGGGCGGCACCGGGATGGATATTGAACGCAGTGTGCCTGTGGCACGCACGGTCATCTACAGTCATCCACAGCCTGCAGTATGTTTTGTTCACTGGTGCGTGGAAGCCGAGACTGTCAAGGTGAACCCCAAATCCTGCTGGAGTGCCCGTGATGCAACTGTCCGGCGTCGACGTACAGAACTCAATGCTGCAACTGTTCCGCGATAATGGCTTGGCGGAAGGTGACGAGCTTCCGCTCGCGCGGCTAGAGCAACTGTGGAGTCAGACTGCTTTGCGTCGGAGCGATCTGCTGGACGGTTTGGTGCGACTGGCGGCTGGTGGGCTGATCGTGCTCGAGGATGACGATGGAGACACTCGTGTGCTGCTCACTGAAGCGGGTGCAACGGCCACACGCGTTCTGGTGGATCAGCGGAAGGCTTCATGGAACCAGTATCTGAAGGCCGATCTGCTGCCTGCGCTGCGCTGCAGGCTGACGCCTGAGCGCGAGGGGCGTGGTGGCAGGCGCAGTTACGAGTTGTCTTCGGCCGTCGCTGGCGAAGTCGCCTGGCCCAGACACTGAGTCTTGTAGCGGAGTGGCCGGGCGCGCGATCAACGGCCTCAGGGACTAAACTAATGTGCCCCTACACGGCAGCACATGATGAGTCTTGATCAAGAGCCCCGCAGTGGCGAGTTTATCCCCGGCTACCATCGTCAACCGACCTGGCAAGCCAGAGCCCGGCTGATTCGAGTCCCCGCAACGCGGGCATTGGGTTTTGGCTCCATGCTCGCGATCGCAATCAGCTACACGCACAATGAATCGATAGGCTGGGCCATTCTTCATGGCCTGCTGTCCTGGTTCTTTGTGATCTACGCCGCGCTGTTCTACTAGGCAGGCGATTCGTCGAGCGGCGGTAGCGGGCAGTGCAAACTCGCGCAGACGCTGCGCAGCAGTTCGTACTCATCAGGCGTGATATGGCCGTCGTGGCGCAGCGTGACCACGATGGCATCCAGCAGTTGAGCCTTCGCCAGCGGCAGCAGACGGTCGAGTCGCTGCAAACTGCGATCGAGCGATTCATGCCAGTGCTGGGGCGGGCGGTATGCCCGCGCGAGGCGAGGCAATACCGCATTGAGCCCTGACTGGAAGGCCTGCGCCGCCGCCTGCGCTGAGGCCGGATGGCCGATCTCCGCAAACACCGCGAGCAGGCTCTCTATCTCGGATTCGACCTCGGCCAGACGTAGATTGCGCGCGCCGGTTGCGGCTGCGGGGTGCAACGCCTCTCCCAGTTGACTGGCCAGCATCGCCCCCAGCGCATACTCCCTGACCGTGACCACGCCATCGGCATGGATCAGGCCGCTTACGGCTTTCTGCAAGCATTCGAGGGCCGCAGTGGGCCTTGCCCGTAACGCGGGCAGGCTGATCGCGACCAGCGGCAG
>JBFJKG010000250.1:0-3949 GCA_041635075.1 Solimonas sp. | reverse complement strand
TGAGCCTTTGTTGGCGCTGGAGGCGATGAAGATGGAGACCGTGGTCGCTGCGCCGCGGGAGGCGGTGGTCAAGGACATCCTGGTGATCGCCGGCACCACCGTCAACGCCAAGGATCTGCTGATTGTGCTGGAGCCTGCAGGCGGCTGAGCCGCCACAATCCGCGAGCGCAATTTATTGGGATGAGGTGACCATACCGGCATGGTGCCGGGCAGACCCAATCGGCGGCCGCAATGAGCGGCTATTGGGCTGGGCATATCAGGAGGAGATCCTGTTTGCCGCAGCAGTCATTCCACACATAACTGCATGAAATAACTGTAAGTAATTGGTCGGGACGAGAGGATTTGAACCTCCGACCACCTCCACCCCAAGGAGGTGCGCTACCAGGCTGCGCTACGCCCCGAAACCGGAAGATCAACTGCAAAGGGGGCGGCAGTGTAACGGAGCAGCCGCTTGAAATGAAGCAAAAATTAATCTGGCAACAGCTTCAGCAACGACTCCAGATCATTACGCAGATTCTGAATTTCACGGGCGCGGCCTTGCGGTGCGACCGGGACAGTCGCGTTGCTGGTCACGGACGAGGCTGCTGCGGCCGGAAGTACCCGGGTCGGTGGCGCATCGTTGGCGGCGCGCGGGGCTTCCTTCAGTCGCTGGCGGGCACCGCCGATGGTGAAGCCCTGCTCGTAGAGCAGGCTGCGAATGCGCCGCACGACCATCACGTCATCGTGCTGGTAGTAGCGGCGGTTACCGCGACGCTTCGCGGGCTTGAGCTGGGGAAACTCCTGCTCCCAGTAGCGCAGCACATGGGGTTTGACGTCGCACAGCTCGCTGACCTCGCCGATGGCGAAATAGCGCTTGCGCGGAATCTCCGGCAGTTCGGTGAGCTTGTTATCGGCGGGTCGCATCGGCCTCGACCCTCAGGCGCAGCTTTTGGCCTGGGCGGAAGGTGACGACACGGCGCGCGGAGATCGGGATCTCTTCGCCGGTTTTGGGGTTTCGACCTGGGCGCTGGTTCTTGGAGCGCAACTCAAAATTGCCGAATCCAGACAGCTTGACCTCTTCACCGGACTCCAGGCGACCGCGAATCTCCTCGAAGAAGAGGTCCACGAATTCCTTGGCTTCGCGCTTGTTGAGGCCCAACTCCTCAAACAGTGCTTCAGCCAGTTCTGCCTTGGTCAGTGCCACACGCAGTCCCTATTCAACCTGCCCCAATTATTGTCGGATCGTGGCGCCCAACTTCTGGGTCAGCGCCTGCGTAACCTCGGCTACGGCCACATCGATCTCTTCAACGGTTAGCGTGCGCGAATAGTCATTGAAAATCAAGCCCAAAGCGACGCTTTTGCAGGCATCACCTAAGGCTGAACCGCGATAGATATCGAACACCAAAACTTGATTCAACAATTTGCCACCGGCTGCGCGCACGCAGTCGATCAGGGCTTGGGCCGAAACCGATTCAGCAACCACCACGGCCAGGTCTCGACGCGAAGACGGAAACTCGGAGAGTGCCTTCGCGCGGGGTACCGAGGTATCGCGGATTGCTGCCCAGTCCAGCTCGAACAGCAGGGGTGCTTCTGGGAGATCCAGCGCCTGCACCGGCATCGGGTGCATCTGCCCCATCCAGCCGACCGTGGCGCCGTGGCGGGTGATGCGTGCACAGCGGCCGGGGTGCAGGGCGGGGTGCTCCGCCGCCTCGAAGCGGTATTCGCCGGCAGTGGCTCCGAGCAGCGCTACCACGTCGGCCTTGAGGTCATAGAAATCGACGGGGCGTGCGGCTGCACCCCACTGCTCAGGGAGCGCGTTCCCCACGGCCAGACCCGCAAGACGCTGGACCTCGCGGGCCTCGTCGCCATCCTGGGTAAAGCAGACGCCCAGTTCGAACAGGCGCAGGCGTGGGTGCTGGCGCTGACGGTTATGCAGCCAGACCGGCAGCATTCCGGCCCACAAGCTGCTTCGCATCACGGCCAGGGTATCGGCAATCGGATTGTCGACGGCAATGGTTCGCGACTCCGGATCCAGCAGGTGCTGGACGCGAGGCTCGACGAAGGCGAGCGTCACCACCTCCTGCCAGCCGCGTGCGACCAGGTGGTCCTTGACGCGGTCGACGCTGCGCTGAGCTTCCAGCGGCCGTGACGGCGGCAGTGCGGCGAGATAGGGCTTGGCGGGAATGTTGTCGTAGCCATAGAGCCGGGCGACTTCTTCGATCAGGTCCACTTCCAGGCGCAGGTCGCAGCGGTAGCTGGGGACCTTGGCCATCCAGCTGTCGCCGACCTCAGCGCGCAAGGTGATATTCAGACGTGCCAGCAGCGATTCGACCTCGCGCGCGCTGATCTCATGGCCAAGTACCTGTACCAGCCGGGCATGGCGCAGGCGGATCGTCGTGGTCTCCGCGCCGCCGCGGCCAACCTGGGTGATCGGGTGTACTTCGCCACCGCAGATCTGCGAGAGCAACTGCGTTGCGCGCTCCATTCCCAGGCGTTGGAGGCCGGGGTCGACCCCGCGCTCGAATCGGTAGGAGGCATCGGAATGCAACTTGTGGCGTCGGCCGCTGCCGGCGATTGCAGCCGGCGCGAAGCTGGCGGATTCGAGGAAGATTCGAGTGGTCGTCTCGCTGACCCCAGAGTCGAAGCCGCCCATGACGCCGGCCAGGGCGATGCCGCCGCTATCGTCCGCGATCAGCAACTCCTTGTGTCGGCACTCGATAACCTGCTCATTAAGCAGCTTGAGGGTCTCTCCCTCGGCGGCGCGACGAACGCGTACGCTGCCCTTGAGCGTGTCAGCGTCAAAAGCGTGCAGGGGTTGGCCGAGTTCCAGCATCACGTAGTTGCTGATGTCGACGATCGGGTGGATGCAACGCAGCCCCGAGCGGCGCAGGCGCTCACGCATCCAGTCGGGCGTACGCGCCTTCGGATTGAGCTTGGAGATCACTCGGCCGCAGTAGGTTGGGCAGTCGGCCAGGTCGCTGATTTCAACCTTCAGCTGCTCGTGTCCCACTACGACGGCGGGTGGAATATTGGTGCGCTTCATGTTCACGCCGTAGAGCGCGGCGACGTCCCGCGCCAACCCCAGCACGGACAGGCAATCGCCGCGATTAGGCGTGATTTCCAGATTCAGGACATTGTCCTGCAGGTCCAGATACTGCTCGATCGGTGCCCCCGGCTTGGCCTCGTTGTCGAGTTCAAGCAAGCCATCGGACTTTTCCGACAGTGCCAGCTCCTTGGCCGAGCACAACATGCCGAAGCTTTCGACGCCACGCAGCTGCGCGGCCGTGATGTCGAGCCCGCCCGGCAGCTTGGCGCCCACCAGCGCGCACGGCACGTTGATGCCAGCGCGCGCGTTTGGCGCGCCGCAGACGATCTGCAACGGCGCGCCCTGGCCGGCGTCGACGCTGCAGACCTGCAGGCGGTCCGCCTGCGGATGTTTGTCTGCCTTGAGGATGCGACCGACGACGACGCCGGTCGCCGGCTCCGATACTGCCGGTTCAATTTCGAGTTCGAGGCCGCCCATGATCAGGCGGTCCGCGATTTCCTGCGTGGAGGCAGAGGGATCAACCCACTCACGCAGCCAGTTTTCGCTCAGCTTCACTTGAATTGCTCCAGGAAGCGCACATCGTTGTTGAAGAACAGGCGCAGGTCGTCAACGCCGTAGCGCAGCATCGCCATGCGCTCCACGCCCATGCCGAAGGCATAGCCGGTGTAGCGCTCAGGGTCGATACCGACCGCCTCGAATACCTTGGGATGCACCACGCCGCAGCCGCCGACCTCCAGCCAGCGTCCCTTCTCGTCCTTGATGTCCATCTCGGCCGAGGGTTCAGTGAACGGAAAGAACGACGGGCGGAAGCGCATTTCCACATCACGCTCGAAAAACCGCGACTGAAACATCTTCAGGTCGTACTTGAGGTCTGCAAAGCTGACCTTCTCGGCGACATACAGACCCTCGATCTGATGGAACATC
>JBFJKG010000249.1:0-3954 GCA_041635075.1 Solimonas sp. | reverse complement strand
GGGGTGGAAAAAAAGCCCTAGGCCGACGGGAAAAATCGTTTAAGATGTGCAGATGCACAATTCTACATGGATTGTGCGGCCTGCCGATGTGCGGGCGTGGTACCGAAACTATTACAGAACCCTACGGTTCACCGCTTCCACTTCACCGACCGGGCCCATCGAGATGTTCGACGCCGTACGCCGCTTGTTTGTTAATGACCTGTCCATTGATCTGGGCACCGCCAATACACTGGTTTACGTGCGTGACGAAGGCATCGTCCTCAACGAGCCTTCCGTGGTCGCGATCCGCATGGATTCGCGTGGCGCCAAGAAGATCGAGGCCGTAGGCATCGATGCCAAGCAGATGCTGGGCCGCACCCCGACCAACATCACCACCGTGCGCCCGTTGCGCGATGGCGTGATCGCCGACTACACCGTGACGGAGAAGATGCTGCAGCACTTCATCCGCAAGGTGCAGAAAGGCCGGATGATGCGGCCGATGACGCGCGTCGTGGTCTGCGTGCCCTATGGCTCGACCCAGGTCGAACGCCGCGCCATCCGCGAGTCCGTCGAGAACGCCGGCGCACGCAAGGTCTGGGTCATCGAAGAGCCGATCGCTGCGGCGCTGGGCGCCGGCATCCCGATCGGCGAAGCGCGCGGCTCGATGGTGGTCGACATCGGTGGCGGCACCTCGGAAGTCGCGGTGATCTCGCTGAACGGCATCGTCTATGCGGAGTCCGTGCGCATTGGCGGCGACAAGTTCGACGAAAGCATCGTTTCCTACGTGCGCCGCCAGTACAACATGCTGATCGGTGAAGCCACTGCCGAACGCATCAAGATTCAGATCGGCACCGCGTTCCCTGGGCACGAGGTGCAGGAGATCGACGTCGTTGGCCGCCATTTGGCCGCCGGCGTCCCCCGCAACTTCACGATGAACTCCAACGAGATCCTGGATTCGCTGCAGGAGCCACTGTCGGGCATCGTCAAGGCGGTCAAGCAGGCGCTGGAACGCACACCACCGGAACTGGGCTCCGACGTCGCCGAGCGCGGCATCGTACTGACCGGTGGCGGCGCGCTGCTGCGCGATCTCGACAAGCTGATCTCCGAAGAGACCGGCTTGCCGGTGATCATCGCCGATGACCCGCTGACCTGCGTCGCGCGTGGCGGCGGCATGGTGCTGGATATGCTGGATCGGCAGTCGGACTTCTACAGCCTCGACTAGGGCTTCAGGGGCGCGCCGGGCTAGGCCCGGCGCGTTGCTACCGTGGTAAGCAGCTTCTATTCTTGGGCCTGAGCGCCTCTTTCCGCCCGATCACAGCCCGCGAGCCCACTTGAACTCGCTGCACGAATCCTATCGCCGACCTCTGTTCCCGCGCGGGCCGGGCTTGGGTTTCCGAACGTTTCTGCTGGCGATGCTCGCGCTGGCCATGATCTTCCACGATGGTCGTAGCGACAGTCTGCGGCCGCTGCGCGAGAGCATCGACGTCGCGCTGAGCCCCATCGTCTGGATTGCCGCCCTGCCCGCGCGCCTGCTGTATGCCGCGGGCGACATCAATCTGCGCGAGAGCCTGGAAACCGAGAACCGCCGGCTCAAGGATGCGCAGTTGGCGCTGGACGTGCGTCTGCAGCGACTGGAAGCGCTGGAGGCGGAGAATCGTCGGCTGCGCGAATTGCTGGCCTCCGCTGCACGGCTTGAGGACCAGGTGCTGATTGCCGAGATCACCGCGATCAATCAGGACCCGTACCGGCACCAGATCACGCTCAACAAGGGCGCCCGCGATGGTATCTACCGCGGTCAGGCGCTGGTTGATGCGCACGGCATCATGGGGCAGATCGTCGAGATCTCGCCATATGCATCCAAGGCGCTGCTGATTACCGACCCCAACCACGGCATACCGATCGAAGTGAACCGCACCGGGCTGCAGACCATCGCGGTTGGCCGTGGCGACGAACGTGGGCTGCGCCTGCCGTTCCTGCCCAGCAATGCGGATATCAAGGTCGGCGACCTGCTGGTTTCCTCGTCTCTGGGCGGGCGCTTCCCTCCCGGCTATCCGGTGGGCGAGGTCTATGAGGTCAAGCACGTTGCCGGCGAGCACTTCATGGAAGCCTATGCGCATCCGAAGGCGCGCCTGAATCAGGGCCGGCAAGCCTTGCTGGTCTGGAGCGAAAGCTATCCGGTGTCCGGCACCAATGGTTCGGTCGAACCCGGCAGCGACGACGCCAGCAGCACCGACACCGAATCCACCCCGCCCGCGGCGGCGTCCCCTGGGGCGACACCATGAGCCTGCGCAACGTCTACCTCGGATTTCTGCTGAGCCTGGTGGTCGCGCTGATCCTGCAGTTGATTCGCCTGCCAGAATGGCTGGCCGCCGCACGGCCGATCTGGGTCGCGCTTTTCCTCGCCTACTGGGCCTTGCGCGAACCGCGCATCTCGACCTTGTTCAGCGGTTTTGTAGCCGGCCTGGCACTCGATGTGCTGTTTGGCTCGGCGCTGGGCCAGCACGCGCTGGGGATGGTGATCGTCGTATACCTGGTCGAACGCCTGCGCAGCATCTTCGTGCTGTTCCCGCTGTGGCAGGCGACGTTCGCCCTGATCCCGGTCTGGGCGGTTTACTGCTTCCTGATGTTCTGGATAGACGGTGCCACCCAGCATCAGGCCAACCCCTGGCTGCGCTGGCTGCCGGTGCTATCGACGACACTGTTCTGGCCGCTGGTGTTCAGCATCATGGAGCTGCTGAGGCAGCATCCAGAAGACGAATGAGCGCTCGGTAGACCATGTGGATCGCGACCCGCAGGCGGCGTCAGGCACTTAAGAACGTTCGCGACGAGAAGAGCGCGTTCATGCGCCGCGCCGCGGTCGCCGTCGTGTTCGTATTGCTGTGCTCGATCGTGCTGGTTGCGCGCATGGTCAAACTGCAGGTCATCGAGCACGACCAGCTTTCCACGCGCGCCGACGAGAACCGCATGCGCGTCGTGCCGGTGGCACCGGTGCGCGGCCTGATCTATGACCGCCACGGGGTGGTTCTGGCGCAGAACAAGCCGGCGTTCGTGCTTGAAGTGACACCCGAGCTGAACCCCGACCTCGATGCGCTGCTGGAGCGTCTGGATGACATCGTCGAGCTGACCGACGCCGATATCACGCGCTTCAAGGATCGCGTGCGCAAGACGCCGCGCTATCGCGGCGTGCCGCTGCGCTCCAACCTGTCGATGGAAGAGGTAGCGCGCTACGAGATCAACCGCCACGATTTCCGCGGCGTCGAGGTCACGGCGGGGCTCACGCGCAACTACCCGCTGGGCGCCAGCGCGGCGCACGTGATCGGCTATGTCGGCGGCATCACCGAAGACGAGCTGTCGAAGGCCACCGACGATCGTCAGTACCAGGGACTCTCGCAGATCGGCAAGATCGGCGTTGAGAAGAGCCAGGAGGACCCGCTGCGCGGTGCGTCAGGGGCCAAGATCATCGAGGCCAACGCGTTCGGCCGCCCACTGCGCGAGCTGGACTATCAGCGCGGATACCCGGGGCGCAACCTGTATCTCTCAATTGACGCAGCCGTACAGCTGGTGGCGGAGCAGGCCCTTGGCGAGCTGGACGGCGCCGTGGTCGCACTGGACCCCAGCAACGGCGAAGTCATTGCGCTGGTCAGCAAGCCCGGCTTTGAGCCGCACCTGTTCGTTGAGGGCGTGGACCGCAAGACCTACAACGACCTGCTCACCGATCCTCATCGGCCACTGTTCAATCGTGCACTGCAGGGCACCTATCCGCCCGGCTCGACGATCAAGCCGGCCATGGCGATCGCCGGCCTCGAGTACGGCGTGGTGGACCCGGAGCATTCGGAATACTGCAGCGGTGGCATGTCGCTACCGGGCTCGTCGCGTCGCTATCGATGCTGGAAGCGCTCCGGCCACGGGCCCATGAACATGTTGGCGGGCGTGATGAAATCCTGCGACGTGTACTTCTATCAGCTCGGCCTCAAT
>JBFJKG010000248.1:0-3961 GCA_041635075.1 Solimonas sp. | reverse complement strand
CATCATCACTTTGCCCGGCACGACATGGAGCCGGGCTACGGCACCATTCTGGGCGGCGGCGACAATGCCTGCATCCTGCACTACGTCGACAACAATGCCGTGCTGCGCGACGGCGACCTGCTGCTGATCGACGCTGGTGGCGAGCTGGAGGGTTACACCGCCGACATCACGCGTACCTACCCCGTCAATGGCACGTTCAGCGCGGCACAGCAGGCCGTATACGAAGTGGTGCTGGAGGCCAACAAGGCGGCGATCAAGACGCTGAGGCCCGGTGCATCGGTCGGCCGTCCGCACGAAGTGGCCACACGGATACTGACCGAGGGCATGGTTGAGCTCGGATTGCTGAAGGGCCGAGTCGAGGACTTGATTGCAGCGGGTAAGCATCGACGCTATTTCATGCACGGCACTGGCCACTGGTTGGGCATGGATGTGCATGACGTCGGCCGTTACAAGCTGGACGGCGCCTATCGCAAGTTTGAACCCGGTATGGTGATGACGGTGGAACCCGGCTTGTACATCGCCCCGGGCAGCAAGGGCGTCCCTGAAAAATTCTGGGGCATCGGCATCCGCATCGAGGATGACGTGGTAGTCACGGAGAAGGGGCCGCAGGTGTTGACCGGCGGCGTGCCGAAGGCGCCGCGCGAGATCGAGCGCCTGATGGCCGCGCGTCACTAGAGCGCACCGCGCCGGTGGCAACCGAGACGTCTGCATTTGATGTCGACATCGCCATCGTCGGCGGTGGTCTCGTCGGTGCGTCCCTTGCCTTGGGACTCGCCCGCAGTCCACTGCGGATTGCGCTGATCGAGGCAGCGCTTCCACCTGCCGCCGGGCCGCAGTGGGACGAACGCTGCATTGCACTCAACCATGCCAGCTACCGCGTGTTTGAGGCACTGGGCGTGTGGCCGGAACTGGCAGTGATCGCCACCCCGATCACCTCGACTCATATCTCCGAGCGGGGCCGTTTCGGCGTGGCGCGGTTCACCGCGGCGGAGGCCGGTCTCGAAGCACTCGGACACAACATTCCGGTAAGGGCGCTGGGCGAAATTCTGCTGCGTCGGGCTGCTGCCCTGTCACAAGTTCAGCTGCTGTGCCCGGCGCGTTTGCGCGCAATGCGGCCTGTCGCGGGCGGTATCCACCTGCAGCTGGATCAGGGGGGCGACCTGAGTGCGCGGCTGGTGGTGGCGGCCGACGGCATGAATTCGGCGGTACGCGCGCAATTGGGCATAGCCGCCGAACGCCTGGATTACGCGCAGTCGGCCATCGTCACAGCGGTCCGTGTGACCCGTCCCTCTCCAGGTTGCGCCTACGAGCGCTTCACGCCCGACGGCCCGATCGCGTTGCTGCCCAAACCGAACGATGCCTGTTCGTTGGTGTGGACCACGCCGGCCACAAAGCTGGACGAACGCCTGAACTGGACGGACGAGCTGTTCCTGCAGCACGCGCAAGACACGTTTGGCGAACGCCTAGGGCGCTTCACGCAGTTGGGACGTCGCCAGAGTTGGCCGTTGACGCGGGTCATGAGCGAGCAGCTGACTGCTCCGCGCGTGGTGTTTGTTGGCAACGCGGCGCAGTCGCTGCATCCGGTGGCCGCGCAGGGCTTCAATCTGGGCCTGCGCGATGTGGCGACACTGGCGGAGCTGCTGCTGGCGCAGCCCGGCGATCCGGGTGACAGCGCACTGCTTGCCGCCTATGCCGAGCGGCGCCACGAAGATCGCCGGCGTGTTGCTGGCTTTACCGACCGCCTGGTTCGGCTGTTTTCCAATCGTGTGCCTGGCCTGCGGGGTCTGCGCCATCTCGGTTTGCTGGCACTGGATCTGGCGCCGCCGCTGAAGGAGGCGATGCTGTGGCAGAACCTCGGCCTTGGGAGCGGTGCTCCGCAGGTGGCGCGGGGGCTATCGTGAACGGCCCTGATTGCGATATCGCAGTCGTCGGCGGGGGGCTGGTCGGTGTGGCCGCTGCGCTGGGCCTGCAGCAGCAAGGCTATCGTGTGCGTCTGATCGACCGCGGCGCGCCGCCGCAGGCACGCGACACCTACGACGCTCGGGTCTATGCGGTGTCTCCGGCGACACAGCGCTTTCTGGGCCGGCTTGGGGTGTGGCAGGCCATTGCTGAGCGGCGGGTCAGCCCTTACCGACACATGCAGGTCTGGGAGCGGCACGTTGCCGATGGCATCGGCTTTGATGCCACCGACATCCACGCAGATGCATTGGGCCACATCGTCGAGAACGCGGTGATGCTGGGTGCGCTATGGCAGGCACTGCCGGCGGGGTTGGCGCAATCTGGCGTGACCGTCGCCGATGCCCATATCGACGACGCTGGCGTGCGGCTGCATCTCTCCAATGGCAGCGAACTGCGGGCAGCTTTGTTGGTGATTGCGGAGGGGCGCGAGTCCACGCTGCGCGAGCGCGCCGGGTTCGAAGTGACATCGGGCGACTATCCACAGACTGCGGTGGTCTGCCATGTGCAAACCGAGGCCGCGCATCAGCAGACCTGCTGGCAGCGCTTTCTGCCCACCGGGCCTCTGGCATTCCTGCCGCTGGCGGATGGGCGCTGTTCGATCGTCTGGTCGACAACCGATGCCGAAGAACTGCTGCAACTTGATGACGCCGAATTCTCGCTACGGCTCGGCGCCGCCAGCCAGCATGTACTGGGCCGCATACTGTCGACGACCCCGCGCCTGCGTTTCGGCCTTGGCCTGCGGCACGCCGATCACTACGTTTCGGAGCGCATGGTCTTGATTGGCGACGCCGCGCACGTGGTTCATCCGCTGGCAGGTCAGGGTGTCAATCTCGGCCTGGCCGATGCCGAAGCCTTGGTTCGCATTCTGGGGGAGCCGCCACCGGCCGATCCTGGCCGGCTGCGTCGGCTGAAGCGCTATGAACGCTCCCGTCGCGCCGATGTCATGGAGATGATTGCAGTGACCGACGCCTTGTATCGGGCGTACGCGCTGGATATGCCCGGGCTCGGCGCGCTGCGTGGATGGGGGTTGCGCGCAGTCGCTGCGGTACCGCCACTACGGCGACAACTCATACGTCGTGCGGCAGGCCTGAGCTGAAGGGGTCGCGGGTTGTCACCAGGCTTCGCGCAACGCTTCGCCAGGAAAGTCCAGCCCCACCTGCCGCCAGATCGCTGCAACCCGCTCCAGCACGGGTTCGGCGCGTGTCAGCCAATCGGGATGCCGATGGCGCGCGGTGCTGAAGACCTTGAACTCGGAAACCGGCGCGTCACTGCCATGGCGCTGATGAAAGTCCTGAGCCAGCGCCTGGAGCCGACCCTGACCGTAGGCCACCACCCGCAAGGAACGATTGGCCGATAGGCCGGTGGTCGCCAGATTGAGGTGGTACAGCTCCCAGTAACGCAGATAGGCGTCGAAGTAGTCCATCTGCGCCAGTTCGGCTGCGCCGATGCCCACATGCATCAGGTCACGACGGCACCATTCTTCTATGGTCGAGCGCTGGCCCAGGCGACCATCTGCCGGAAGCCCGCCGGATTTCTCGTAGGTGGATATGCAGGCCGCCGCCGGGTGACGCAGCGTCACGATGTGTTCGACCGCGGCGCCCAGCACCCGGTGGAAGAAGCCGCCGGCGTAGATGCCCTTGGTCAGCTTTTTGGGGACGATGATTCTGCCTGCATGCCGTGGCTGGCTGCCGAAGAACAATTCAACCATGACCAGATACTCGGCCATGGTTTGCATGCTGACCATCCAGCTGTTGGCTGCGGGCGTGAGCTGGAACGGGCCGGCGTCCGGAAAGCCGTCGTGTGCCAGCGCGCGATGTACCTGCCGAGGGTCGATGCCCAGCGAGCGATACAGCTCCGCCGTGAGATAGGAACCGCCAGTACGCGGAATGCCAACGACGTTGATGAAGTGATACTGCTGCTGAAACTGGATCAGCGGCGCGTGGTTGCCTGAGAGCAAAGCCAGCAGCCAGTGGTAGGAGCGGGTGACGGCTTCCAGGCCCTG
>JBFJKG010000247.1:0-3989 GCA_041635075.1 Solimonas sp. | reverse complement strand
TGCGGGTCGGGGTTGTTCGGCCTGCGGCCTCACCCTCCGCTGACGCTCCGGGCTACGCGCTGCGCGCTCGCGCATAGCGGCTGCGCCGCTGTGTCGAGTCCTCTAGCGCCTACCAAACCTGTTCCTGAAAAGCCCCGCACCACCGGGGCTTTTTTGTGGCTCGGGGTCGCTCTCACCTCCGCCCCTGTGGGTCGCCCCGCTCAGTTGCCGCGCGGCGCATGCCAGAGCCGCTGCATTTCCAGATAGGTGAACGAGGCGGACCAGGTGATCAGCACAAAGCCCACCAGAGCCTCGCTGCCCAAGGCCAGTCGAATCGGGCCATGGGGGGTCAGATCACCATAGCCCACCGTGGTGTAGGTGGTGGTGGACAGATACACCGCATCCAGCAGCTTCAGGGTTCCCACGCCACCGATCGTGCCCAGCTCGGGAAACTGGGCCAGCGCGTAGATGCCGATACCGAAGATCCAGATTTCCACGGTATGCAGGGTGATGATGCTCAGAATCAGCACCAGCACGCGTACCCGGGACTGCAAGCGCCAGTGCGGGATCGAACGGTTCAGCCGCTCCAGCACTTCGTAATGCAGGCCCACCGCCGCGCCGACCAATAGCAGGCTGACCGCCACCATGACCCAATAGGTCGGCGTCATCAGCGCTACCAGCAGGTCTGGGGTCATTGACCGGCACTCAGGAGTGGGCGAAGGGTGCGGATGCTCGGTACGCGGCCGTCATTGCCGCTACCCTTGCAGTACACGGGGCCGAAGGCGGCGCGTCAAGCGCCGTCACCAAGCGCCGTGCTTTCCTTGCCACCGACACCGAGTGACACCGATGAAGACTGTCCTGCCGCTGCTCGTTGCCATCCTGACCCTGAACCTGGGCCCGCTGTTTGCGACCGGCCCGGACGCATTGCGCAGTGAAGCGCACGCGCAAACCGCGGCGGCCGAAGGCAGTGCGCTGGCGGCACTTGAGGCATTCAACGCAGCGCTCAAGGCCGGGGACGCCGAGCGCGTCCTCTCCTGGCTTGCACCCGATCTGCAGGTGTTCGAGAGCGGTGGCGCCGAGCGCTCCAAGGCGGAGTACGCGGCGCACCACCTCAAGCACGACATGGACTTTCTCAAGGGCGCGCGGCAGGACCTGCTGCACCGCCAGGTGCGCGAGGCCGGCGACTTGAGCTGGATACTCAGCGAGTCACGCATTCGCACCACAATCAAGGATCGTGATATCGACTTGAGCAGCATCGAAACAGCGGTACTCACGCGTACAGCCTCGGGCTGGCGCATTGTCCACCTGCACTGGTCGTCCCAGCCGTACAAACCCTAGCACTGCGGGCCGCCGTCATCGGGGCGCTCGCAGCGCCGCCGTATCTTCAGATCGAAATGTCGGCCGTAATCCGGCTCATGATGGACTGCGCGCTGCTGACCAGACCCTCGACCACACGCTCCGGATGCTCCAGGTCGCGGAACACCACGCGTGAGCCGCTGCCGCGGCTGCCGTCCGGATTCAGGACCGGCGTGCTGGAGCGCTGATACTGGCTGCCCTTGTATTCGAAGGTGCTGTTATCGCGTATCCACGCATAGCGGTGGCGCGAATGAATGGGGTACGGGCACGCGGCATCTACATGCTGCCACCAGGCCTTTTCGGTGGCGCGAAACTGGGCACTCGTCATGAAGTTGAGCAAACTCGTCTGCGGGGGGTGAACGCAGACCGTTGTACCGGCAACAAGTTGCAGTATGAGGACGCGCCAGCGGCGCCACTGCTCGGCACACGCCGGCCCTCTATCGCCCGCGCTTGCAGGTCAGTGCCGGTTCAGCGCAGCATCTGGAGACTGCTGCCAAGCCCGCCGACGGAGATTTTTCCGCGTGCATGACGCTGCACCGCCATCGCCGATACTGCTGCCCAACCCCGGCGGGATCCTGAAGGTGTTGTCGCTCAACATTCAGGTGGCGCATCAGACCACGGCCTACCGGCACTATCTGACGCACGCCTGGAAGCACGTGCTGCCGACGCGCAACATGCACGCCAACCTCGACAGCATCGCCACCTTGATTGCGGACTATGACGTTGTCGCCCTTCAGGAGGCCGACGCCGGCAGCTTCCGCACCCAGCAGGTCAATCAGGTGGCCTATCTCGCGGAACGTGCGGGCTTTCCCTGGTGGCATGCGGCGGTCAACCGGAATCTGGGCTTTCTCGGACAGCACTGCCTGGGCGTACTGTCACGCGTTCCGTTGTCGGTCATCGAC
This sequence comes from Solimonas sp., assembly GCA_041635075.1. Taxonomy (GTDB): domain Bacteria; phylum Pseudomonadota; class Gammaproteobacteria; order Nevskiales; family Nevskiaceae; genus Solimonas. The sequence continues at coordinate 1,752 of JBFJKG010000247.1, read as the reverse complement.
CACCACCGCCTGCCCGGGATGATTCCGGGACGCGGGGCACTGCAGCTGGAGTTGCAGTCACCGGGCGCAAAGTCGGTCAATCTGATCGTGGCGCATCTGGCCCTGAGCCGCGCCACGCGCGCACGCCAGATCGAACACCTGTCTGACCTGGCCTGCACGCATCCGCGCACGCTGATCGTCGGCGACCTGAATTGCGATCACGCCGAACTGCACGCGCACAGCGGCTACTGCAACGCCGGCCTGCGCACGCTGCACGAGTCGCCGACCTGGCCAAGCTGGCGCCCATCCCGTTCCATCGATCATGCGCTGGCCACGCCCGGGCTGATCACGCGGGACGCTCGCGTGCTCAGCGAGCGGCTGTCGGATCATCTGCCGCTGGTCACCGAGATCGTGCTCGATACGACCGGGCCCACACCCTGATGCCGACACTCAGCTTTGAATGGGCGCTACTGGCCCTGGGCATCTGCGTAGCAGTGGTCGCTTCGTCCCACGCGCTGCTGAACAAGCGCGACCCACGCGCCGCCTGGGGCTGGATCATCGTCTGCTGGCTGTTTCCGCTGGGCGGCTCGCTGCTCTACTTCCTGTTCGGCATCAATCGACTGAAGGCGCATGCCCAGCGCATGCGGCCACCCAGCAGCAGCGCGGCCACGCCTGTGGTCACCGCCCCGACGCGCCCGCACCGTGACCCGGATGTGCCGCCCAGCCTTGGCGAACTGACGCGCACTGCGGATGCGCTGACCCACCGGCCGCTGCTGGCCGGCAACACGCTGGACATCCTGCACAACGGCGAACAGGCGTACCCGGCGATGCTGGCCTCCATCGATCTGGCTCGACACAGCGTGGCCCTGGCCAGCTACATCTTTGACCCGGACCGCAGTGGCCATGCCTTTGCCGAAGCGCTGGCGCGCGCGCAGGCGCGCGGCGTCGAGGTGCGGGTGCTGCTGGATGGCTACGCCGACATGCTGGTTTTCTGGCGCGGTGGCGCCCTGCTGCGGCGCCATGGGCTGCCGCTGGCGCGCTTCCACGCGCCGGCTCTGCTGCCGCCGTCGCTGCACCTGAATCTGCGCAACCATCGCAAGCTGCTGATCGTAGATGGGGTGCATGCGTTCACGGGCGGCATGAACATCAGCGACCGCCACCTCGCCGACGACCCGGGCAACCGCCATCCCCAGACCGATGTCCATTTCGCACTCTCAGGTCCGGTGGTCGGCCAGTTGCTTGAAAGCTTTCTTGAAGACTGGCGCTACGTCAGCGGCGAGGCCTGGGCGCCGGGTACGGGCGCAGCCAAGGCGAACGGCGCGTCGATCTGCCGCGTGATCGACGACGGCCCCAATGAACGCTTCGACCATCTGGCGCAGGTGCTCTTTGCGGCGATCTGTGCCGCCAATCATTCGGTCGAGATCATGACCCCCTACTTCCTGCCGTCGCGGGAGCTCGCGGCGGCACTGGAGGCCGCGGCACTGCGCGGCGTGGAGGTGCGTGTCCTGCTGCCCGCGGCAACCAATCACCGGATGGTGCGTTACGCCATGCTTCACGCGCTGCCGTATCTGATCGATGTCGGCGTACAGGTCTATCGACGTCCGCAACCGTTTGCGCATGGCAAGCTGTTCATCATCGATGGCCAGTACGCGCAGATCGGCTCGGCGAATTTCGATCCTCGCAGCCTGCGTCTCAACTTTGAACTCAACGTCGAAGTCTATGACCCCGCATTCTGCGGACGGCTCGCTGCGCATTTCGACTCGGTGCGGGCCG
>JBFJKG010000246.1:0-3991 GCA_041635075.1 Solimonas sp. | reverse complement strand
GTTCTCGGTCCTGATTTCGCGTCCCGGTAGCCAGGCGGCCACCCGTGGCAACAGCAAGCAACTGGAGTCGCTGGCGCGCGCGATGAAGCAGGGCGGGTTTGATCTGGGCGAGTGGGCGCTGCCGCCGGAGCTAAAGAACGTTGGCAGGCCGGACGCCGACGCCATGGCTCCCAAGAAGCCGGCCTCGAAGCCCGAGGCCGGTGACGAGCCGAACGCAGAGCCGGATAAGGAAACGCCGCCTCAAGCGCGCCCCGACTAGGCGGCGGCGGGACCGATCAGCGCCCGACCATCGAGCGTGCGATCACTTCCTTCATGATTTCCGAGGTGCCGCCATATATGCGCTGGATGCGGGCATCTGCCCAGTAGCGCGAGATCGCGTACTCGGTCATGTAGCCGTAGCCACCGAACAGCTGCAGACAGGCGTCGGTGACACGCCCCTCCATCTCGGTCGTGGCGAGCTTGATCATCGCGGCCGTAGGCACGTCAAGCTGTCCCAGCGCGTATTGAGCGTTGCATTTCTCGACAAAGGCGCGGTGCACTTCGATATCCGTCTTCGCCTTTGCCAGTTCAAACCGCGTGTTCTGGAACGAGGAAATCGGCTGTCCGAAAGCCTTGCGGCTGGTCACGTACTCAAGGGTCTTTTCCAGCGCGCCCTGGGCGTGGCCGACGGCTGAGACCGCCAGCACCAGGCGCTCGCGTGGCAGCTCGTCAATCAGGTGGCCAAAGCCGCCGCCCACGCGTCCGAGCACCTCGTCCTTGGAGACGCGCACATTGTCGAAGAACAGCTCTGAGGTGTCGGCCGAGTGCAGGCCGATCTTGTCGAGATTGCGGCCGCGCTTGAAGCCCGGCAGGCTGGTATCAACGGTGAAAAGTGTGGTGCCTTTGGCGCCCGCGCGCGGGTCGGTCTTGGTCGCCAGTACCACCACGCCGGCGTTCTGGCCGTTAGTGATGAAGGTCTTGGAGCCGTTGATCAGGTAGTCGTCGCCATCAGCGGTGGCGGTGGTCTTGATGCCCTGCAGATCGGAGCCGGCACCAGGTTCGGTCATGCCGATCGCGCCGATGCATTCGCCGCTGATCATGCGTGGCAGGTACTTCTTCTTCTGAGCCTCGGTGCCCAGGTGAAGGATGTAGGGGGCGGCAATATCAGAGTGCACCGTCAGATTGGATGCCAGCGCCAGAAAGCCCATGCGCGCAGCCTCCTCAACGACGACGCAACAGAACTCAAACGGCGCCCCGATGCCGCCGTACTCCTCGGGCTGGTCCACGCACAGCAGGCCGGCAGCACCCATCTGTTGATACAGCTCCGGCGGCAGTACGCCGGCCTTTTCCCACTTCTCGTAATGGGGCTCCACCTGGTCCTTCAGAAAGCGGACGACGGTGTCGCGAAACAGTGAGAGCTCTTCGGCGTTGACGGTCATGGGCGTAATTGTGAGTGTGTTGGGAATCAGGGACAGGCTTCGCGCTTCAGCGGAAAGTTCAGCGTCATCGTGTGTCCCTTTGATGGACCCTCGATGCGGGCGTGGACCTGATCCGGTGCGACGAGCTCGTAGGTGATTTTCTGCGGGAAGTCGTTATCAGGGTTCTCGAACACGACCTTCTTATCCGAGAACGAGGCCGCGTTAAAGGAGACTTCGTCGCTGTCTTTAGTCTTGGCAATGAAGTCAAAGCCACCGCCGCCGCTGGTCACGATACGCATGTATTCGTACTCGCGCGTAAATCCGTTCTCCAGTCGCCGAGATACCCCCAAGATGCTGTTGCCGCTGGGGGTGGTCCATACTTCCTCGTAACGGCCATTCTCGGTAGCAAAGGCCCAGCAGCCGCTGAGCCAGCTGAACTGGTTCACCCTGACCGGGTCGGCCTGCGCTGGCAGTGCCATCAGAGCGCCGGTCAGTGCTATCAGCATCATCTTCACTTTCATCGTCAGGCTCCTGGATAACGGCGGCGTGCTTCAGTCGCGGAAACGCCGCGTCAATTCACCGTAAGCGTCAATGCGACGGTCACGCAGAAACGGCCACCAGCGCCGCACGTTCTCACTGCGGGCCAGGTCGACATCGGCTACGAGCTGCGCAGCGGTGTCGCCGGCGGTGGCGATGAATTCACCCTGAGGGCCTGCCACGAAGCTGTGTCCCCAGAACTGGGCGCCGGGCCACTGTCCGCTGGGATCGGCTTCAAAGCCAACACGGTTGGCGACGAGTACCGGCAAGCCATTGGCCACGGCATGGGCGCGCTGTATCGTGATCCAGGCATCGCGCTGCCGCTGCTGCTCTTCAGGTTCATCCCGGGGGTTCCAGCCGATGGCCGTGGGGTACAGCAGCAGGTCGGCGCCGGCCAGCGCCATCATCCGCGCAGCCTCTGGGTACCACTGGTCCCAGCACACCAGCACACCGAGCTTGCCGACGCTGGTTGGTATCGGCTGGAAGCCGAGATCGCCCGGGGTGAAATAGAACTTCTCGTAGTAGCCGGGGTCGTCCGGGATATGCATCTTGCGGTAGATGCCCGCCAGCTTGCCGTCGCGTTCCAGCACTACGGCGGTGTTGTGATAGAGGCCGGGCGCTCTGCGTTCGAACAGCGAGCCGACGATGACGATCTTCAGCTCGGCTGCAAGCCTGCCCAGAAACTCGGTGGACGGCCCGGGGATCGGCTCCGCCAGATCGAACAGGGTGGTGTCCTCGTGCTGGCAGAAGTACAGGGAGGTATGCAGCTCCTGCAGCAGCACCAGTTGCGCGCCCTGCCGGGCAGCGGCGCGTATGCCCGCTTCCGACTCGTGCAGGTTGTGTTGGGCATCAGCCGTGCAGGCCTGCTGGACGATGCCGATACGGAGGATCTTGTTGTTCATCGGGTTCGTGGCGGAAACAGTCTCAGGCAGCCGCGCTGGGTATCTGCATGGTGACGCAATGCAGGCTGCCATACTGCTGAATGAGCGCGCGGCAATCAATGCCGATGACATCCCGGCCGGGGAAGCAGGGGCGCAGACGTGCCAGCGCCTCGGCGTCGTGCACACGGTCGCCGTAGGTCGGCACCAGCACTGCGCCATTGAGGATCAGGAAGTTCGGGTAGCCTGCGGGCAGCCGCTTGCCGTCGGCATCATGAACCGCGGCCGGCAGCGGCAGCGGCACCAGCGTATAGCGTTGGCCGTCCTGAGTCCGCAGCGCCTGCAACTCGGCTTCCATGGCCTTGAGATCGGTGTAGTGCGGGTCCGATGAATCGTCGCAGGCTTGGTAGGCAATGGTGCTGGCGTCGCAGAACCGCGCGATCGTATCAATATGCCCGTCGGTGTCGTCGCCGATCAGATCGCCATGCTTCAGCCACAGCACACGGCTGACGCCAAACCAATGTTTCAGCTTCTGCTCGATCTGTGCTTGGTCGTACTGTGGGTTGCGTGTCGGTGCCAGCAGGCAACGCTCCGTGGTCAAAAGCGTGCCGCAGCCATCGGATTCGATGCCGCCGCCCTCCAGCACAAAGTCCAGCGACTCGACCGCTGCGGTCCACACCTGTTGTTCGGCCAGGCGGCGCGTGATCTGGTTATCGAGCGCGGCATCGAACTTGCCGCCCCAGCCGTTGAACACGAAATCCAGATGTACTGCAGCATCGCCACGAAACACCGTGATCGGACCGTGATCGCGTGCCCAGACATCGTTGGCGGGCGCCGAGTACAGATGCAGCCGGTCCGCAACCGCACCCGCCGCCACCAGTCGCTGACGGAGTGCGCTGCGGTCAGGTCCGCAGGCGATGATCAAGGGTTGATAGGCGGTGATGGCCCGGGCGATGGCGACGAATGTCGCTTCCACGTCAGCGAACGTGTCGGCAAAGTCGCCCTCGGGCCGCGGCCAGGTGAGTTGCACGGCGGATTGGGGGGCCCACTCTGCAGGCAGTACGGCGCGATTAGCAGCGGTCATCTTTCTGGGTTCTCAAAACAAACGGGGCGCTTGCGCGCCCCGGGAATTACCGTAATCGGTGAAATTCTAGGGTTGGGCCTTGAGCTCGTCCACAT
>JBFJKG010000245.1:0-3995 GCA_041635075.1 Solimonas sp. | reverse complement strand
GGTTCGATCAGGCGCTGGCGCCAATTGGTGCGCGCTACAAAGGCCGGATGACCGTCCTTGAGATGGGCGAAACAGATGCCATCGACCTGCGGTATGCCGGTGGCATCGCCGACCGCGTGGCTTGCATACAGTGGCAGCTGCGGCTGCTGCAGCCTTTCCGCATTCCAGCCCTTGGGGTCCGCTTCGCGTCCAGTCTTGTAGTCGATGACCAGCCAGCGTGAGCCGGCGTCGGTTTGCACGCGGTCGATGCGGTCTATGCGCAGGCGCAGCGGCAGGCCGCCGACGGTTGGGGTGACCTCTGCCTCCAGATGTTCGACGCAGAAAGCCTCGACGCGGCGACGCTCGTGTCGCATCCATTGCTGCAGCACATCCAGCAAGCGCGCGCGTTCGAGTTCCACCTGCACGCGACCATAGTCCGCGGCCGGCATGCTGCGACCCAGATGCGCGTCCAGCGTGGCGGCAATGCGCTGATCGAGCGCGTCGTCACCCAGAGCGGCCAGACCGGCGCTGTCCTTGAGTTCTGACCACAGGGTTTCCAGCACGTTATGCGCCAGCGTGCCTTGCTGGCGCGGATCGAGGCCGCGCCCCGGTTGCGGCAAGGGCCGAATCCCGAGGCGATAGCGGCAGAACGCAAAGAACGGCGCCTCGAACCACGCCTTGAACAGCGCCGCATCGGCACTGAGGCCCTGCAGTTCGGTGGCGTCCACTGCGGGCACCGGATCCTGGTCAGGCGCAGTGGCGCGTGATCCTCCGGCCAGATAGAGCTCCAGTGCACTGGCCGCTGGCGGCGGGGCGGGCTGCCAGTCTGCGGTCGTGCCGAACAGGGGTGAGGGCGACTGCTCGGCGCCATTGCCATCTACCGCGGGGGCATATGCCATCACCTCGGGCGCCAGCATCAGCAGATGCTGGGCAAGCCGGCGCGCCTGCGCCAGCCACCGCGCCGGTTCGGCTCCGGGCACTCCCGCGCGTGCCTGTATGTCCAGCGGCAGGAATGGACTGGGATTGGCGAGACCGGGGAAACGGCCACCGCCAAGGTCGGCAACAAACAGGGCGTCGCAGGGCAGGCCAGCGGCGTCGGCCAGCGGCAGGATCAGTATCGGCTGTGCGTGCTCCACGCGGGGCTCGAAGCGACTGTTGCGCGCCAGTTCGCCGAGCCAGTGCCCGGCCTCCGCGCGCCTGACGCGACCGAGCTGCCCGTCCATTGCAGCGAGCTGGGTGAGCAATCGCTCCCAGTCTCGGCAGGCCTGGTAGGCGACCGAGTCCAATGCGCCACTGCCCGGCCAGCCCAGCGTCGACAGCCGCGCCCGATAATGCTCGGCCCAGTCGCTGGGCAGGGCTCGGGCCGGTGCCGCGCGCAGCACGTCGATCAGGGCTGTGAATCGCGCTTGCAGCGACGGGGGCATGGCCTCCAGTACGCGCAGTAGCCGTAATCGAGGCCACGCGCGGTCGCGCAGGCGTGCATCGGCTTCGGCAGTCAGCGCGCGCTCTTCTTCGCTCCACAGCGCGGCGGACAGCAGCAAGCGGCTGATGGCGGCCGGGTCATTGCGCTCCAGTTCCAAAGCAGCAATCGTCAGCGCACAGGCAACCCACGGTTGCTCGGCCAGCGGCTGGCCGCTGCCCCAGCGCCACGGCAGCACACGTGCTGAACCGTCCAGGTGCTGCAGCCACGGTGCCAGCACAGGCCGGAACGCGCTCTCCACCAGATCGCGCTGACTCTCCGGGTCGGGCAGCGCCACGACCAGGCGCGGAGGTGGCTGATCACGACGGGCGCTGTCATCGAGCCGCGTGCGCAATGCCGCTGCGATCAGACGGTACTGGGTCTCGGCATCCGCGGCTTGCAGGTACTGTGGGGTGGCTGGCCATGTTGGCAGCGGTGTGCGCTCGATGATGGTGCCGCGCTCGGCCAGCAGGTCCAGCAGACGTTGCTCGGCAGGGGTGGGGGGTTCGACGAAGCCGGCCAGGCGCAGCTGCGCGGGGGGGCGGATCTGCCCCTGCCGTACTGCCTGCGTCACTTCTGCGGCCAGTTCAGCCGCCCCGATCCAGCGTTCACGCTGCTTGCGTGCGGTTACCCGTCCGCGCCAGCGCAGGAATGCGCTGTGTTCGTCACGCGTCGCGCTGTGGGGCTGCAGCGGCAACAGGTACCGATGTGCGATCTGGTCCGCACGGCGCGCTTCGCGGGCCGCGGCCAAAGGTGCCAGCAGGGAGGGGGCGTCGTCGGCGGTGATGACGTCGCGCCACAGGACCAACTCCTGGGTCGCGTTGAGCAACTGCTGCTGCGGCCAACTCGCGGTCCAGACATCCTGGATCCACTGGCGCAGGCTTTTGATCTGCGGGGCTTCCCAAGCCTCGGCGCCGCCCGCACGGGCCGCCAGACTGTGATCCTCGCGTAGCGCGCGGGCCAGTCGATCGGTGGCGGTCAGGGTCAGCACGGGCACCATGATGCCGTTTTGAGGAGAGTCATGGCCGCATTGTGCGGGTGCTCAGGCTCAAAAGCCGAGCCTGAGCGTAGCCCGGAAACAGCACGGCCCCCGGTTAGGGGGCCGCTGGGGTCGCAGCGAGGAGCGGCTAGCGTTCCAGCATCGCCAGCTTGTCCGGTTTGCCGTCCCAGTCCTTGGCGTCGGCCGGGGCTTCCTTGCGCTCGGTGATCACGGGCCATTCCTTGGTCAACTGGGCATTGATGTCCTTGAAGTGGGCCTGCTCCTCCGGCAAATCGTCCTCTGCAAATATCGCCTCGGCCGGGCACTCGGGCTCGCAGAGCGTGCAGTCGATGCATTCTTCGGGGTCAATCACCAGAAAGTTGGGACCTTCGTGGAAGCAGTCCACGGGGCAGACCTCCACGCAGTCGGTGTATTTGCACTTGATGCAGTTTTCGGTGACGACGAAAGTCATGATGCGCTCGCGGGTCAGATGTCAGGAAACTTTGCGGGGGCGGTAGTGTAAACGATCAGTTTCCGGCAAACCCTCCGCCGGAAGGGTGAAGTGAGCGTGGATCAGCCGCCCGGGGCGTCGCCGGGGACTTCCGGACGCAGCGGCGGCCGCGGTCGGAACTTGAGGTCCAGGTGATGGATGCTTTCGCGGCCCTGCCGGCGGTCCTCGAAAAAGGCCTTGAGCCCATGCCAGATCGTCGGAAAGGCGATGTCGTCCCAGGGGATCTCGGCTTCCGTCATCAGCCGGGTTTCGCTGCTTTCCGGGGTGGTGCCGAACTCCGGTGTGCGTAGTCGACCCCGATGAATCAGATAGACCTGCGATACATACGGCACATTGATCACCATCAGCAGGCCACCGACCGCAACATCCGCCAGCGCCTCCTCCCGCGCTTCGCGTGCCGCGCCTGCGCCGCTGGTCTCGCTCATTTCCATGAATCCGGCGGGAAAGGTCCACAGGCCCAGACGCGGCTCTATTCCGCGCCGGCACATCAGCACGCGCCCGTCTTCCCACTCCGGGATCACGCCGACGATGACCTTGGGGTTGCGGTACTGAATATGACCGCAGGAGGGGCAGACGTGGCGCGGCAGGTGATCTCCGGCGGGTATCTGCTGGATGACGGCGTGCCCGCAGGCGTTGCAGTAGTGTGTGTCGAAGTTCATGGGCGCGAAGTGACAGGCACATCACTATATCAGCGCGTATCGCGGCTCCATTTGCGTGCCCGGATGCACCGTCAGTGGATTTACGCCCTGAAATCGGTGAACATTTTGCTTCCTATAAGAGATTCATCATCGCAGCCGTTCACCTAGGGGGAGTCATGAAAACTACAGGCTTGCTGCTGTTGGGCATGTTCATTGCAATGCCAGTCGCCGCCCAGGAAGCGGAAGATGCTGCGGCTTACGAGGATGCGGCTGCGGCCTATGCCGATGGCGCGTCCACTGACGCTGCCTCCGAAGATGCGTATGCGGATTCGGCACCATCAGACGATGCCGCCGCGTTTGAGGATTCAGGCGCAGCCCCCGCGGATGACGCCGCCGCTTTCGAAGATTCGGGCGCGGCACCGGCCGACG
>JBFJKG010000244.1:0-4001 GCA_041635075.1 Solimonas sp. | reverse complement strand
TTCATGCGCTTCTTCGAGGCGCATAGCCTGTTCACCGCGACCCAGCAGCCGACCTGGCATACGGTGATAGGCGGCAGCCATCAGTACGTCAAGAAGATGCTGGCGCGCTATCCGGGACAGTTGCGGCAGAACGCACGCGTGGCCGCCTTGCGCCGCGTCGAAGGCGGCGTCGAGGTGGTGTCGGCGCGGGGTGCCGAACGTTACGACCGGGTGGTGTGCGCGACGCATTCCGATCAGGCGCTGCGCCTGCTGGCCGATGCCAGTGCCGATGAGCGCCGTGTGCTCGGCGGCATTCCGTACAACGCCAGCCGCGTCGTGCTGCACACGGACGAAAGCTATCTTCCGCGCCGGCGTTCGGCCTGGGCATCGTGGAACTACATCAACGACGATGCCGACTTCTTCAGGCCGGATTTCGCGCGTGAAGTGCATGACCGGCCGATCTCGGGCAGCTACTGGATGAACCTGCTGCAGGGCATCCCGGGTCCGGTGAACTACATCGTCACCCTGAACCCGACGCGCGACATCCCGGTGGAAAAGACCCTTTACGACGTGGTTTACGACCATCCGCACTACGGTGCCGACAGCGTAATGACACATAGGCGTATGGTGGACATACAAGGGGCTGGCGGCCTGTGGTGGGCCGGAGCCTGGACCGGATACGGCTTTCACGAGGATGGGCTGAAGTCGGGCCTGCGCGCGGTAGCGGGGATTGATGCCGAATGCCTACCGAAATGGACGCAGCTGTGAACGAGGCCGGCGCGCTATATGCGACGCAGGTCATGCATCGGCGCCGGGTGCCGCCGCTGTATCGTTTTGTCTACCGGGTGTTCTACGTGCTGGTCGATATCGACCGGCTGCACGTGCTGGATCGGCACCTGCGCCTGTTCTCCCACAACCGCCACAACCTGCTGTCGCTGCGCGACCGCGACTTCGGCGACGGCGGCGGGATGCGCGCTTGGGCGGAAGGGCTGTTAAGTCCGCGCGGCATCAACCTGGAGGGCGGCCGCATCCGCCTGCTGGCGTTTCCGCGCGTACTCGGCTTTGCCTTCAACCCCATCAGCCTCTGGTATTGCGATCACCGTGACGGCACCCCACGCGCGGTGATCGTCGAGGTGCGCAACACCTTTGGTGAGAAGCACAGCTACGTGCTGGCATCCGATCACGCGCCGTTTCCGTATGAACAGCCATTGGAGAAGGACAAGGTGTTTCATGTCTCGCCTTTCTTCGATCGGGTTGGCCGGTATCGCTTCACCCTCAGCGCGCCTGCGGCGCGGGTGCGGGTTGCGATCCATGAAACCCGCGAGGGGCTGCCCATACTCGATGCAACGCTTGCCGGTGAACGCAAGCCGCTGACAGATGGGGCGATTCTGGGGCAGGTGCTGCGCATGCCGTGGATGACCATCAAGGTCGTGGTCGGCATTCATTGGGAAGCGCTGAAGCTGTGGCTGCGCGGAGCAAAGTTTCACCGCAAGCCGGAGCAGACCCTGCCCAAGGTGACCTGAACAAACAACAACGAGCTGCCGGATGCGTCCGGCACGGGTGAGAGAGGAAGCAAGCCGGATGAAACCGCAAAACCGAGAGCAGCGCACTGAGATCAACCGCATCCTGTCGCGGGATGGATTCTCCCCCGACCTGCCGGCTGCGCTGGCACGCGGAGGTGAACGCACGCCCTGGGGCCTGCGCTTCTTCATGTACATGCTCAAGGGCATGCGCATCGGCACCCTGGATGTGACCCTGCCCAACGGCGAACTGCGCCAGTTCCAGGGCAATGAGAGCGGTCCGCACGGAGTGCTCAACATCCGCTCCAGCGCAGTCATCAAGCACGTGCTGCGCGGTGGTGAGGTCGGGTTTGGCGAGGCCTATCTGGACGGCCTGTGGGACTCGCCCGACCTGTCGCGGTTGCTGGCCGTGCTGTATCTGAACGAGCCGTACTACAAGGGCCCGTATGAGAAGAACCTGTTAGGGCGTATGGCCGGCTGGATCAAGCACCGGCTCAATGCCAATACCAGGACCCAGGCGCGCGCCAACATCGAATATCACTACGACCTTGGCAACGAGTTCTACAAGATGTGGCTGGATGACACGATGGCCTATTCGTCCGGCGTGTTCAGCTATGGGGGCGTCGCCAGCGACGAATCGGCTGCGACCTTTATCCCGCCCAACCAGACGCTGATGGACGCGCAGATCAACAAGTTCCGCCTGATGTTTGAGCGGCTGGATCTCAGGCCAGAGCATCACCTGCTGGAAATCGGCTCGGGCTGGGGCGGCTTCGCGATCTACGCGGCCAAGCACTCGGGCTGTCGCGTCACCAGCATCACCTTATCCAAGGAGCAACTGGATGAAGCGCAGAAGCGGGCGGCTGCGGCGGGTCTTGCCGACCGTATCCAGTTCGAGTTGCGCGACTATCGTGATGTCAGTGAGACCTACGATCGTGTGGTGTCGATCGAGATGTACGAGGCCGTAGGTGAGGAATACTGGCCCGGCTACTTCGCGACCATTGAGAAGGCGCTGAAGCCCGGCGGCCGCGCGGCGATCCAGGGCATCACCATCAGCCCCAAGATCTTTGACGAGTACCGGCGCAAGCGCGACTTCATCCAGAAGTACATCTTCCCCGGCGGCATGTTGTGCCCGCCAGGCCGTTTTCAGGATTTGGCGTTCAATGCCGGCCTGATAGCCGAAGATGCCAAGTTCTACGCCCGCGACTACGCCGATACCCTGGCCCACTGGCATCGCAATGTGCTGGCGGTGCGCGATCAGGTGGTGCAGCAGTTCGATGAGCGCTTCCTGCGCATGTGGCGCTACTACCTCAGCTATTGCGAATGCGGCTTCCGTACCGGCAGTATCGATCTCATGCAAATCACGCTACGCAAGGCAGGCTAATGAAGATCGCAGGCGGTTTCGCGGTGCTGGCCCTGCTGGGCCTGATCGGGGTTTCGACCTGGGCCACGGGCCACGTCAGCATCATGCCCGCCATTGTGGATCTGTGGACGCAGCCGGCGGCCGGCTACAACCCGTGGTTTGTGGCGACCCTGCTCGACGCTTACTTCGCGTTCCTGTGGTTCTGGCTGTGGGTGGCCTACAAGGAGCATAGCTGGGCCGCGCGCATCGTCTGGCTGCTGCTGATCCTGAGCCTGGGCAACATGGCGATGGCCGCCTATGTGCTGCTGCAGATCTGGAAGCTGCCGCGCGCCGCGCGCTTCGAGGACTTGCTGCTGCGCCGTCCGTGAGCACCGCCGAGGAGCAATCGCGCTTCATGGGGTTCTGGCAGCGGCGTGTGGTGGCGCCGATCGTGGCGCAACTGAAGCAGGGCATCACGCCGGAGAAGATCGCGCTGACGATCGCTTTAGGTGCAGTGCTCGGAATCTTTCCCATACTGGGTGCCACGACATTGCTGTGCGCGCTGACGGGCATCTGGCTGCGGCTCAACCAGCCGGTGATCCAGCTGGTCAACTACTTCGTGTATCCGCTGCAGATTGCGCTGCTCCTGCCGTACTACCGCGCCGGTGAGACCCTGTTCGGCCAGCCGCATGTACCGATATTTTCGGTTGCCGAGCTGGCCCAGCGGTTTCAGGCGGGCCCGCTGCAGTTCTTGGCCGACTACGGCTTGGTGGGCCTGTACGGGGTTACGGTCTGGGCGCTGTCGGCGCCCTTATTGATTGCTGCGCTCTACTACGGCACGCGCCCACTGCTGCGGGCACTGGCGCAGCGGTCACAGTAGCGCGAGCACCGCCTCCGGCGGCCGGCCAACGGCAGCCTTGCCGCGATAGACCACGATCGGTCGTTCCAGCAGCTTGGGATGACTGGCGAGCACGTCCAGCCATTGTTCGTCGCTGTAGCCGCTGTCCTTGGACAGGCCCAGTTCGCCGAACAGCTCTTCCTTGACGCGTACCACGGCCAGCGGTGGCTGGCCGAGCAGGCGGCACAGCTCGCGCAGTTCGGATTTCGACAGCGGCTGCTGCAAATACTCGACTACCGGCAAGTCGATACCGTGGGTCTGTAGC
>JBFJKG010000243.1:0-4005 GCA_041635075.1 Solimonas sp. | reverse complement strand
GAGGCCGGTGAAGGCCTGCATCACCGAGGGGCGGTCAGTCGTAGTCATGTGATCGGTAGCCTGAGTTTCTGGTGAGTCAAACTTACCTGCAGCTTAGGCGGCAAGGTGCTGCCGGGCTTCGTCCGATGTGGTGAGGGGGCTCCGCCCCCCGAAGGGCTGCCGCTGAACCCGCGCAGAGGGCCACTCAGCGGCTGGAGCGGTTGCTTTCTGCAGCCTGGCCCTACGCTGCCTGCCGTGCCTGCCGTTGGGCACCGACGGGCGCAGACCGCGCTCGATTTCCATGGGCGTTCTTCAACCGGGCATGTTGCTTATCAGGAACTGGCTAGACCGAACGACACTGGGCGCACTCGCGGTGCTGGCCGGTGGTTTGCTGCTTTCCTATCAGGCCTATCGGTATGTCGACCGTAGCGAGCAAGCCGCGGTCTCGGCCGAAATGGAGAAGGCGGCGGACCGGCAGGCGCGCGCCATCGCCGGCCGCATGCGCACCTACGAACAGGTGCTGCGCGGCGGCGTAGGTCTGTTCGAGGCCAGCGCGTCGGTCAGCCGTGAGGCCTGGCGCGAGTACGTCGCCGAGGTTGATCTGAGGCAGCACTATCCCGGCATCCAGGGCATGGGCTACGCACCGCATCTGACCCCCACGCAGGTGGCGGCGCAGGAAGCTGAGGTGCGCGCTGACGGCTATTCCGACTTTCGCGTGTTTCCGGCCGGCGAACGCTCGGTCTACACCCCGATTTTGTACTTGGAGCCGTTTGACCGGCGCAATCAGCGTGCGTTCGGGTATGACATGTACTCGGAAGCGGTGCGCCGCGAGGCCATGCAGCGAGCGGCCCGCACCGCCTCCGCAGCGCTCAGCGGACCGGTTACGCTGGTGCAGGAGGACGGCAGCGACCCCCAGGTCGGCTTCCTGCTGTATCTGCCGCTGTACGAGAAACGTGAGCCATCTGCCCAACGCACCTTGAAGGGTTACGTGTATGCGCCGTTCCGCATGGGCGATTTTCTGGCGGGCGCCCTGGGCAGGGAGGAGAGTGACAATCCGCTTTCGGTGGAGGACGTCACCGCCGAAACCGGTGGGCTGCTCTACCGCAGTGGTGTTGCGGGTCATGAAGTCAGCGGCGTTGTGCGCGAACTGGATCTGTTCGGTCGCAGCTGGCGCCTGCATAGCGCCGGATCCGCGGCGGTTACCGGAAATCGCTCGTGGGCGGTCTGGGTGCTGAGCCTCGGCGCACTGGTCAGCCTGATGCTGTTTATCACCGTGCACTCGCTAGGGTCCAGCGCGCGCAGGGCGCGGGCAATGGCGTTGGAGATGACCGATGCCCTGCGCCTGTCCGAGGCCGGACAACGGGCCATCGTCGACAGTAGCTCGGAAGGCATCGTCACGATCGACACCGGTGGCATCGTCCAGAGTTTCAATCGAGCCGCGGAGCGCATGTTTGGCTACCCCGCCGCCGAGGTCATCGGCCGCAACGTCTCGCGGCTGATGCCAAGCCGCTTTCGCGCGGCGCATGACGGCTATGTGCGCAATTTCCAGCCGGTTGATCATGGTCGCATCATCGGCCTGCGGCGAGAGGTGGTGGGTTTGCGCCGCGATGGCAGCGAGTTTCCGATGTCGCTGTCGATCAACGTTATTGACAGTGCCGGCCCGCGTCGCTTTGTTGGCGTGATTGCGGACATCAGCGAGCGCAAGCGTCACGAGGAATACATCCGCCATATTGCACAGCACGATGATCTGACCCAATTGCCGAATCGCGCGCTGCTGCAGGATCGCATCGATGCCGAACTGGCGCGAGCGCAGCGCACGGAAAGCCTGATCGGCGTGCTGATGATCGACCTGGATCACTTCAAGCGCATCAACGATTCCCTTGGGCACCACGTAGGCGATCAGGTCTTGCTGACCGTCGCCGAGCGGCTTACGCACTGCGTGCGCGGGATCGACTCGGTTGCCCGCATGGGCGGTGACGAGTTCGTCATTCTGCTGACCGGTCTCTCTGACACGACCAGCATTGATCGCGTAGCCGAGAACGTGATTGCCGCATTTCGTCAGCCGATCACGGTGGGTAACCATGATCTGCTGCTGTCGGCCAGCGTCGGTAGCAGCCAGTACCCCAAGGACGGCGTTGACTGCGCCACATTGCTGAAGAATGCGGATACCGCCATGTATCAGGCCAAGGCTGCGGGTCGGGGCTGCTACCGCAGCTTCAGCGCCGAGATGATGCATGCGGTCCACGAGAAGCTGACGCTGGAAGGGGCGATGCGTCAGGCGATGAGCCGTGGCGAGTTCAGCATGCACTACGAACCGCAGATCAGTCTGGATACAGGTGAGGTCACCGGCATGGAGGCCCTGATCCGTTGGAATCATCCGCAACGCGGCCTGATCTCGCCGGCGGAGTTCATTCCGGTGGCTGAAGAGACGGGCCTGATCATCGCAATCGGTGAGTGGACGCTGCGCACCGTCTGCCAGGAGGCGCGGCAGATCCAGCAGCGCTTGAACCGGCCGCTGACGGTTGCGGTGAACCTGTCGCCACGGCAGTTCGCGCAGCCCGATCTGGTAGAGCAGGTACAGCGCGCGCTGGCGCTGTCAGGTCTTGAGCCCGAATCTCTGGTGCTGGAGATCACCGAGGGCTCGTTGATGGCCAAATCGGAGGACACCATACGGGTGCTGCGACACCTGCGCCTGCTCGGCATAGCGATTGCGGTTGACGATTTCGGCACTGGATACTCCAGCCTGTCGTATATCACCCGGTTCCCGGTCGATGTGCTGAAGATCGATCGCAGCTTCGTGCGCGACATCTGCGAAGACCCCGCGGACGCAGCCGTCGCCCAAGCCATCATTGCGATGGCCCATGGTTTGGGGATCGCCGTGGTCGCGGAGGGCATCGAGACCGTCGAGCAACTGGAGTTTCTGCGTGACCGTGCCTGCGACAGCGGCCAGGGATATCTGGTGGGGCGCGGTACCCCGGCGGCGGCCTTTGTCGGACAGGGCCACTACTTCGCGAAGGCGCGACCCGCGCAGGAAGTCTCCGATCGCGTCGTCACTCTCGGCAGTGGTCGGCATCGGGGGCGGGACGAAACCGTGTTCTGAGATGCTGCGTCGTCGTCCCCGTTATGATCCGCAGCCTACAGACGCAAGGGGATCAAGGTGACGACAGCGGCAAATAAGCGGCCAGGACCGTTTTTCTCTGCAGGGGTGATCAGCGCCCTGCTGCTGGTGGTGGCGACCCTTCAGGCCTGCGGTGCCGACTCCGGGGGGGGCGAACTGGCGGCATCCGGTCAGGGCTTGCCGGCGACGGCACGATTTGTAACCGACGACGCCAGCTGTGTCGCACCCCGCTGCTTCGAGCTGGATATCCCGCTGCCGAATGATGTGCAGGTCACCGATAACCGCGTGCGCGTGCTGGTGCCGGAGGACTACGCCGACTCCGGGAAACGCTACCCGCTGCTGTTCCTGCTGCACGATGCGCCGGGTGATTACACCTCCTGGACCCGTCTGGGTCATGCTCAGGCCATGACCGAGGGGCTGGATGTGATCGCGGTGATGCCGGATGGCGGCGGGGGCAATCCGGGCTGGTACTCCGATTGGATAGACGGATCCTTCCAGTGGGAGACCTACCACATCAAGGTTGTCTTGCCCTATGTGGAGCAGCAGTTGCGCCTGCTTGGGGTGGGTCATCGCGCAGTCGCCGGCCCATCGATGGGCGGCTATGGCGCGCTCTATTACTCCGCAGTGCATCCGGGCCTGTTTCAGGCGGCTGCTGGCTTGTCCGGTGCGGTCGACTTTCTGGCCATTGATCGGGGCAGCGCGCTCGCGGGGTATCTGCTGAACCCGTTTGCCGGCACGCCGAACGATCCGATCTGGGGTGATCCGGTCACGCACTATTCCGTTTGGGAAGCGCATGACCCAGGCACCCATGTAGCCGGCCTGGCCGGGATGAAGATATTCCTGAGCTCCGGCAACGGTCTGCCGGGCGGCGCACATGAACAACTGGAGTCACCGCAGCTGTATGCGAT
>JBFJKG010000242.1:0-4035 GCA_041635075.1 Solimonas sp. | reverse complement strand
TCAGCGCGCTCACTTTCTCCAGAGCTTCGGCGTTGCGGTTCTTGCCGATCAGATCGTGGATCCGCTCCAACTGGCGATAGGTACTCTCGCTGAGGGTTCCGGTGGCCTTACGCTCCTTCTTGGCCTGAGCCATCGCCGGCGCCGGCATGGCGCACGCGAAAGACAGGGCCAACGCAAGTAGCAGATAGCGGGCTTTGGAAGGCAGACGCATCGTTATTCGCCCATCGTGAATTTGACGGTGTACACACCCTTGGTCTCGACCGGTTGGCCGTCAACCACTTTGGGGCGGAACCGTCCCTTGTACGCCGCAGACACCGCAGCGGACTCGAAATAGCCTCGTGGCTTTGCACTCTTTACGCGCGCGCTCTTGACCGATCCATCCGGACCTACCGTGATCTCGAGCACCACTTCGCCGCTGACGCCATCCATGGCGGCCTGCCGCGGATACTGCGGCGCGATGCGCACCATGGCGATCAACTCGCCGTCGCCGGTCACCGGCCCACCGGCTGCGAAGTTGCCCAGGAACGGTCCACCGGAGATATTGGTCGGCAGATTCAGGTTCGGCATGTTGAACGGCGTTGGCGCCATATCCGGCTTCACCTGCGACGAGATTTTCATCTGCGGCGGCGGCGGCTGCTTCGGCGGCGGCGGCTTTTCCGGCTTGCTGCGCTGCCGGGTCTCCAACTGCGAATCGCGCTTCAGGCGAATGAAGTCGATGGCCGCGGAATCCGTAGCTTCGCGCAGCTCTTTGTTGCCGCCCATGATCAGCAGATGCATGACCCAGAACAGCCCAACTACGATCAGGGCTGCCAGCGCGATAGCGGAGGCCGCGCGCTTCATCCGCCAGCGGCTCCTTGGTCAGCGGCAATCGATACGTTCTGTACACCGCCCAGCCGCACCTGATCCATCACCTCGACCAGGGTGCCGGTCTGCGAAGTCTTGTCGGCAATGATGACGACCGAGCCTTCGGGATTCTCGGCGTGCAGTCGCTCGACGTTGGCACGCACCGCGCGCACATCAACCGGCTTCTTGTCAATCCAGATCTCGCCGTTAGGGCGAATCGCAATCAGGATATTGCCGCGTTCCTTGCGCTCAGCCGTCGCAGCGTTGGGACGGCTGACATCGATACCGGCCTCCTTGACGAAGGACGTGGTAACGATGAAGAAGATCAGCATGATGAAAGACATGTCGAGCATCGGCGTCAGATCGATCTGCGCCTCGTCGTCGGTGCCTCTTTGCCTGCGAGCCATGGTTATTCCTTAATGCGTGATCATGTGGTCGTTGAGCCGCGCCGTCTCGGTGGACAGCATCTTCTCTAGCCACAGAATGGGATACAGACCGGAAATCGCGATCACCATGCCAGCCATGGTCGGGATCGTCGCTGCAGATACACCAGAGGCCATTGCGCGTGCGTTGCCGGTGCCCAGTGCCGCCATTACGTCGAACACCTGGATCATGCCGGTGACCGTACCCAACAGGCCGATCAGCGAACTCAGGGCAACCAACGCCTTGATGATCATCAGATTACCGCGAATCTCGCGGCTGGCCTCGGAAAGCAGCTTGCGCTTCACTTTCCGGGCGCCCCACGACGAATGATCCTTGCGCGCGTCCCACTCGGCCTGAACCTTCTGCGTCAAGCGCGGCAGTTCACGGCGGCAGTACAGCCAGCGCTCCATGATCAGGATCCACAACACGAACGCCGCGAACATCAGCAGCGCGACAACCGCACCCCCCGCTTCCAGGAGGTCGCGTATGCCGACGTAGATGTTAAGCGGCCCCATGCTGCTTCTCGGCGTTCTCGGCGATGATGCCTGCCGCTTCTTCGTCGAGGATCTGGATGATGTTCTTGCTGCGCGATGCGAGGAAGCTGTGGATCAGCACCAGCGGGATCGCAACGACCAAGCCCAGCACCGTCGTCACCAGGGCCTGGGAAATACCATCGGCCATGATCTTCGGATCGCCGGTACCGAACAGCGTGATCTGCTGGAAGGTCAGAATCATGCCGGTGACAGTACCGAGCAGGCCCATCAGCGGACCGATGGCAGCAATCATCTTCAGCGCCGGCAGCCACTTCTCCAGATCCGGCACCTCCTTCAGCACCGCCTCATCGAGACGCAGCTGCAGGGTTTCGGTATCGACCTTCGGATCGTTGTAATAGACCGCCAGCACACGCCCCAGCGGGTTGCTGGTGCTTGCCTGATCCGCTGCCTTGCGTTGGGCGGCAACCTTCGCATTCACTGCAGACAACTGCATGAAGCGGATGAACGCCATGATCAGACCGATAAGGCCGACAGCGATGATCACATAACCAACCAGACCGCCATACTTGACCTGCTCGCCCAGACTCGGCGTTTGCACCAGGATCGACAGCAGCGTGCCGCGCGTCGGGTCCAGCGTTGCCGGGTGATAGCCGGAGGTCTCGTCCAGCAGGTCTTCGTTCAGGCTGGTGTAGCGCGAAGCCGGCTGCCGTGACAGCACCGCAAACTCACGCTCGCCGGTCAGGTAATTCACAAAGCCATCTTCGGTGGCAGCGCTGAAGCCGCCGACGCGAACGACCGGCGTATCAGTCTGGTTGCCATCGGTGTCCACGACCTTCGCGGTGAACTTGGCGACGCGACCGGTCTCGGTCATTTCACGTTGCATCTCGAACCAGAAGCGCTCGAGGTCCTCGATTGAGGGCAGCGCCTTGGTCTGAGCCAGCTTCTGGGAGAACTCCTCACGATCCGGGTACTGGCCGGAAATCATCGAGTTATGGGCCACCGAAGCAAAATCACCCGCAACCTGGCGGACCACGCCGAACATTTCGCCGAGATTGCCGACCTTGATGTCGAGTGCATTCTGCAGCTCGGTCAGCTTCTTCTCGTTGCTGTCAAACTGTGCCGAGAGCGCATTGCTGCGGGCGGTCTGCTGGCTTAGCTCGGACTTGGCCTGCGCCAACAGCGCGGCCTGCTGGTTGCGCTCCTGCTGGAACTTGGCTATCCGCGCCTGGTTTGCCTGGGCCTCCTGAGCACGCGCATTGCGGGTCTGCTCGAGAAGTTCGTCCAGATTGGCCGCTGCGTAGCCTGCCAGCGGAAGAACTGCGGTCAGCGCGACTGCCAGTACGCGCAGCATGGATTGATTACGCAGCATGTTACTTCGCCTCCTTGGGCGCGCTTACCGGTACGACAAGCAGATCAGGTGCCGCCTGCTTCTTCGCAATCTTTAGGCCCGCCTTGACCGCTTCCTTGTAATCGCCGTCCTCCACCCAGGTCTTGGCCTCGGCGTCCCAGTAGCCGGTTTCGGCGCCGTCAAGGGTCTGGTACATCAGTGCGACGCGCCCGGCACGCAGGAAATCAACCGTGCGTTCGCCAACCTTGCCCTGATACGACTCGATGGTTCGGCCGTATTCCATTTCAACCTGGTAGCCCTCGACGATGCGGCGATATTTCTCAGCGACCGAGACATCGGCGCGCGCCATCATTTCCTTGAGATCACCAATGCGCTTGCTGCGCTCTTCGGGAAGAAACGGCAGGTCGAGCTTCACGAACTCTTCCAGCGCCTGCAGCATGCGCGAGAGCAGCGGCAGGATTTCGCGGGCGGTGTTGTCGACTTCACCAAGCTGGCGCTCGATCTCGGCCATCTCGTCAACCTGAGACTTCACCTGCGCCGAGAGCTGCTCGTTGTAGCGCTTGAGGCTATCGGTCTCCTGAATCACGGCGCGGTACTCAGCGGTCGCGGTTCGGGCTTCGTTGTCGAGCTTGTCGACTGTCTGCTGGGTCTGCTTGGCAGCCTGCTCAGTGGCTGCCTGCTCATTGATGGCACGGTTGACCGTTCCCGACTGTGCGAACGCAGCGGCCGAAACCAGCAAGGCCGCGGTCGCCCAGCCACCGCGCTTTGCGGCTGCGGCAAGCAACAGGCTTTTCGACATAACGAAGGATCCTATGGATAGCGAATAATCGGCGCGCACCGTCACCGAACAGCTCGCAATGCGCGTTGCAGAGGGCGGATGGTAGCACTAATGAATTTGAGTAGAACACGGGATTTCCCCCAGTGGCC
>JBFJKG010000241.1:0-4057 GCA_041635075.1 Solimonas sp. | reverse complement strand
GTCGGCCTGCGCCTGCGCAGCGCGGGTGCCAGCGACTGGAGCGAGTTGCTGAGTCTGGGCGCGGATGATGCGGCCGACCGCCATCCCGACGTTGCTTTCACCGACAACGGACGCTGGGTTGTTGCCTGGGAAAGCAAGGCGTTGCGTTCTTCCGGCGTCAACCTCGAAGTACGGGCAGCACAGGAACTGGCGGACGGCGGCGCGAGCGAGCCAACCGTGATCGCCCCCAGCGAACGTGGCATGGGGCAGTTCGTGCGTCTGGGCCGCGGCGCCGACGGTGACGTGCGCGCGGTCTGGGCCGATAGCCGTGCCGATGACTGGCGCTGGCGCGTGATGCACGCGCAGCTGGACGGCGACCGCTGGAGCGCAGGCGAGCTGATCTCCGCGCCCGGCAACAACACGTGGCCGGCAACTGCGCAGGGAGAGATCGTGTTTGCCAGCACACGCCGCGCGCTGCGCCTGCAGCGAGACCCGACGCAGCAGGTCTTTTGGCTACCGGCGCGCTAGTCGCGAATCTTCAGCACCCGTTCCCGTGGCCGGCCGTCGCGGAGCTGCCAGGCACGCATCTCCAGTACGCCTTTGGTGTTCAGCGACACCAGCAGGCTGATGCCGCCTTCGCGCAGCTCCGTGGCCAGCGGCACTGCCGCTGCCTGCGGTTGCGACCACAGATCCGCCCATATGGCATCACTGCTGCCAACTCGGTCGCTGTCGAGGTGAAACGCGCGCGGCTCACCTCCCCGCGCCACTACTACTCCGCGTATCGACTGCGGCTGGGCAATCTGGGCGGCATGCAGGATGGTGATCGCGAGTGACCGCGGCATCACCAGATCGGGTTCATCAGTCTTAGTCATTCAGGAGTTCCACAAACAGGGCATTGCGGGTCGGCCGCGATCTTATGCGAGCGCCACTGCAACTGCAGCGCATCCCAGGTGTGCAGGCGCCCGGTCTGCTGCTCCAGACCCAGCAGCAGCTTGAGCGCAGCCAACGCCTGCAAGGCACCTATGGTCCCAACCACCGGCCCCAGGATGCCGGCTTCCTCGCAGGTTTCGGCGGCCACCCCGGTATCCGGATACAGGCACTGGTAGCAGGGGCCGCCCCGCCGCAGGTCGAACACCGTGAGCTGACCTTCAAAGCGGATGGCCGCACCGGAAACCAGCGGCCGGCGCGCAGCGACACAGGCCCGATTGATCGCGTTGCGCGCGGGAAAGTTGTCCGTGCAATCCAGAACCACGTCCACCTCCGTCACCGCAGCGGGCCAGGTCTCCGGAGTGGCGGCGCGGTACTCGACCTCCGGGTTCAGGGCCGCAAGCTGGGCCATCGCCGCAGCTGTCTTGGAGCGGCCGACATCCGCCTGCCGGTACAGGGTCTGGCGTTGAAGATTGGAGGCATCGACACGGTCGCCATCAGCCAGTATCAGGCGCCCCAGACCGGCGCCGGCCAGATACTGTGCCGCGATGCTGCCCAAGCCCCCGAGCCCCACAATCAACGCGCTGGAATCGCGCAGCAGCTGCTGGCCATTGACCCCGACTTCGCGCAGTACGATCTGCCGGGCATAGCGCGCAAACTCAGCCATGCCAGCAGCCCCCGGTCGCGCGCGGCTGCGCTCCCAGGTCGCGACGGGTTTCGATCTGACCGAAGCCCGCGTTTGCAAACAGCCGCTGCACCGCGTCGGCCTGATCGTACCCGTGCTCCACCAGCAGCCACGCGCCAGGCTTCAGGTGCGCGGGCGCCCCGGCCACTATTGCGCGCAGGCAGCCGAGACCGTCACCCCCGTCACTCAGCGCCAGCGACGGCTCGTGCGACAGCGCCGCCAGATGCGTATCACCTGCTGCGATATAGGGTGGATTGGACACAATCAGATCGTACCGCGCGTGCGCCAACGGCACGAACCAGCTGCCCTCCCGGAACTCGACCGATGCGCCCTTGATGCCGTGCGCGTTGGCGCGCGCCAGTGTCAGTGCCTGCGGCGACACATCGGTTGCGATCACGCGCGCATCCGCGCGCTCGCTGGCCAGCGCCAGTGCGATCGCGCCGCTGCCGGTGCCGAGGTCGGCAATGTCGGGCGCGTGCCGGTCGCGCAGGCACTGCAGCGCCCATTCAACCAGCAGCTCTGTTTCCGGGCGCGGCACCAGCACGGCGGCATTCACCTGCAGCGTCAGTGTCCAGAATCCCTGTGTGCCGAGCAGATAGGCGACCGGCTCGCCACCTGCGCGTCGTTTGATCAATGCGTTGAACGCTGCTTGCTCGTCGGTACCGAGCCGTTGCTGTGGCCGCGTAAACAATTGCGCCCGATTCAGACCCAGTACATGCCCCAGCAGAAGCTCGGCATCGAGCTGCGCGCTGTCACTGCCGGGCAGGCGGGCTTTGGCAGCGAGCAGTGCCGTGGCAATGCTCGGCTCCTGGCTCACTCGCCCAGTTCCGCGAGCGCCTCGGCCTGCGCTTCGGCCTGCAGCGGCTGAATCACCGGATGCAGATCACCCTGCATCACGCGCTCCAGTTGGTACAGCGTCAGATTGATTCGGTGATCGGTGACCCGTCCCTGCGGAAAGTTGTAGGTGCGGATGCGCTCGGAGCGATCACCGCTGCCAACCAGTTGCTTGCGCTGTGCTGCGCGCTCGCTTTGCTGCTTGCTGCGCGTCGCATCCAGCAGCCGCGCGCCCAGCAACGACATCGCCTTTGCGCGATTCTTGTGCTGTGAACGCTCCTCCTGGCATTCAACCACGACGCCGGTTGGAATATGGGTCACGCGAATCGCGGATTCGGTTTTGTTGACATGCTGGCCGCCGGCACCGCTGGAACGGAAGGTGTCGAACTTCAGATCAGCAGGATTGATGTTGATCTGCGCCTCTTCCACTTCCGGCAACACCGCGACCGTGGCGGCCGAGGTATGTATGCGCCCCTGCGCCTCGGTTTCGGGAACGCGCTGCACCCGGTGCGCGCCCGATTCGAACTTCAGTTGCGAGTACGCGCCGTAGCCGATGACCCGCGAGATGATTTCCTTGTAGCCACCATGCTCGCCTTCGCTCATCGATATCACCTCGACCTGCCAGCGCTGGGCCTCGGCGTACTTCGAATACATGCGGAACAGGTCACCGGCAAAGATGGCCGCCTCGTCGCCGCCAGTACCGGCGCGTATTTCGAGAAAGACATTGTTGTCATCCAGCGGATCCCGCGGCACCAGGAACTGCTGCAGTTCGAGCTCCAACGCTTGCACCCGCTCCTGCACTGAGGGCCATTCTGAGTCCGCCATCGCGCGCAGTTCCAGATCCGGCTCACGCCGCATCTGCTCCAGATCCTCCATCTCCTTCTGTGCAGCACGATAGTTCGCGAACGCCTCGGTCAGAGGCCCCAGCTGCGCATATTCCTGTGAAAGGCGGCGATAGCGATCGGGATCAGAGGCGACATCGGGATCAGCCAGTTCACGCGCGATCTCCTCGCGGCGTTCGGCCATTTGCAACAACTTCAGCAGCAGGGACTGTTTCAAGAGTATCGGACGCAGGTGATCAGACGTGAGCGGGCCCGCGCCGAGTGGCCGGCGCAGCGGCGACGGTACGGTCGCGGTGGCTAATCTTCGGAAAGGTCGAACAGCTTGCGCGCTGCGTTCAGCAGCAGGGCCTGCTCGACAGCATCGGCCCGTCGCAAGGCTTGCGAAGGCGCATGCAGAATCTTGTTGCTGAGGGTGTCGGCTACAAAGCTCAGGACTTCGTCCACCGATTCGCCCGCCGCCAGCTTGCGGCGTGCCTTCTCCAGAACCTCGTCGCGACTGGCGCGGGCGCGGGCGCGCAAGCCATGGATCGTGGATCCGGCGTCGCGGCTCTCGAGCCAGCGCGCAAACTCACGCGCCTGGGTCTCCACCAGCACTTCCGCCTGCTTGGCAGCCTCACCCCGCAATTTCAGATTCTCACCGACCACGGCGCGCAGATCGTCAATGCTGTACAGATAGATGTCTTCCATCTCTGCGATGCGCGGGTCGATATCGCGCGGCACCGCCAGATCAATCATGAATACCGGCTTGCGGCGACGGGCACGCACGGCGCGTTCCATCGCGGCACGCTCC
>JBFJKG010000240.1:0-4061 GCA_041635075.1 Solimonas sp. | reverse complement strand
CTGAGCGCCACGGCACCCCGCGGAAATGGCTCTTTCAGTGAGAACCTCCATGCACGCTTACCTGCACCGATTTCGCTACAAGGCCACCGCCGTGTCCCTGGGGCTCGCCTTGATGCTGGGCGTCTCTGCGCAGGACGGTGGCGATGGCGCGTCCAGCGCAGTGATTCCCGAGGCGGCCGAAATGGCGCCGCTGGCCGCGACCCAGTTGCTGACCAACCTTGCACGGGCGGGCAATCAGCTGGTCGCAGTCGGCGCGCGCGGTCATATTCTGCTGTCGGAGGACGGGACCCACTGGTCGCAGGTCGCAGTCCCGGTCAACAGTCTGCTGACGGCGGTGACCTTTACCGATGCAGGACACGGCTGGGCGGTGGGTCACGATGCCGTGATCCTGCACAGCACGGACGGTGGTCGTTCCTGGACGCTGCAGAACTTTCAGCCCGAGCTGAGCCAGCCCCTGCTGGATGTGCTGTTTCTCGATGAACAGAATGGCTTTGCAGTGGGTGCCTATGGGTTGTTCCTGCATACCGATGACGGCGGTGCCCATTGGACCGCGCTGGAGGGCGAGGTCATGGATGAGCAACTGCACTTCAATGCCATTACCCAACTTGGCGACGGGAGTCTGCTGGTGGTGGGCGAGGAGGGCATGATGGCCCTGTCCGAAGATCAGGGCCTGAGCTGGCAACGGCTGCAGGCGCCGATGGAAAGCTCGCAGTTTGCGGTGCTGGCGGAAGGCGAACGTGGCGTGCTGGTCGCCGGCCTGCGCGGCAATGTCTATCGCACGCCGGATCTGCGCAGTGGCGTCTGGAGCAAGGTCGAGACCGACAGCGTGCAATCAGTGTTCGGCCTCGCTGCGCTGCCGGATGGCCGTGTGGCCATGGCCGGACTCAATGCCTCGCTGCTGATGCTGGACCGCTCGTCGACAGTGCAACCGGTGGCGATCAATCACGTGGTTGCTGCTTCGAAGTCCGCGCCCAATGCGCCGCCACTGGTCAAGAGCGTCAGCCCGGCACAGGAGCAGGAGCAGGGCGCGTTCTCGGCAGTGATGGCCTGGAAGGGTGAGCTGCTGGTGGTGGGGGACAGTGGCGCACGGCTGCTGCCGCTGAAGCGCTGAAGCCTGTGAACAGGAAAGCCGGCTTCGTAGCCGGCTTTCTTTTTGACCGTCTGCTGTAGCGAGCTTCAGGTACTGGGCTTTTCCGTCAGCGCCTTCCATGCGATATAGGCGGCAACAATCATGAAGATCAGTACGCCGACATAGAACGTCAGAAATGCGATGGTATTGGTGACGGGGCCACCGAAGTACAGGCCGCGGCTGTCGGGAAACACGGCGTCCATCAGCGAGGCCAGCACGAAGGTCCAGGCGACGACGATCAGGCCGTTGGCGATGCGCGACACCGCCTTGTCCGACAGCGTGAGGATGGGCAGTGCCGCTGCCGCCAGCCATAGCGCAAAGCCGTTGATGATCCCCTCAAGGTGGGACATGCGCCATGCCTTGTAGCTGCCGGGGAGCTGATAGTCGATTGCGCCCGGAAACGGCCACAGCTTGATCTCACCAAGCAGAAAGAACAGGAAGCCGAAGCCGGCTGCGCCTCCCAGCAACAGCACCAGGCCGCCATGGCCCAGGAGTCGTCGACGTGCTGCGGCCACAGCTGGGCTGATTGTCATTGAAGGGGTCTCCATGCGAACTCTCACACGCTATGCAAAAGGCACCGGAATCTGCGGATGCCCGGTATCGAGCAAGGGCGGCGGTGCCTCGGTTGAGCGCCGGCTATAGCCGCTAATCCAGTCCTGTACCCATTGAGGGTCGGTTTCGTCGCGCGGGTTGTGTCCGGGCAAGGCTGCGCGCAGCAGATAGGGGCCGGTATGCCGAACGAAGCGCAGCAGTTGGCGAGCCAGGCGCAGGCGCGAGCGCCACTGCGTCCATAGACCGTCCTTGCGCAACAGCGAGCGATAGCTCTGCATCGTATAGCGCATGACATCCAGCGCGCCGTGAAACACCCCGAGCGCGCGCGGCAGGTATTCGCCATAGACCGCCTGATAGACGTCGAAGGCCACGCATTTGTGCTCGGTTTCCTCAACCATGTGCCATAGCACCAGCGAGGCCACGCGCGTATCGGCGTTGGCGAACAGGGCCACGCGATCGGTGACCAGCCATTTGGTAAGCCCGAGCGTCATCGACTCGAAGCCCGCGGTATAGGCCAGACGTGTACGCAGCGAACAGCGATCCAACCGCTGGTATCGCGCCTGCATCCGTGCTTCGATCTCCGCCAGTTCGCTGTAGCCCTGTGCGCGGAGCCGCTCGTTGTAGCGCTGATGCGCTCGGAAGTGCTGGCCCTCCTGGCTGATGAAGGCCAGGCCATCGGCGCGCAGTTGCGGATCGGTGACCTGCTCCAGACCTTCGCGCAGGCTGCGCATCAGGAACGGCTCAAGATAGGGCATGACCAATGAGGCGCCGTTGACCATATGGGCGAACTCGACGTTGCCTGGAATCCAGTGGGCGGAAATGTCGTCCGGGAACTCGAAGGCAGGACGGCGGACAACGGGCCGCAGTGCATTCATGGGGAGGGCCTCGGGTCAGATTGAACGCCCCTGATCAGGGTGCGTATCAGGGGGCGGATCAGCTGGTCCACGCTGCGGTCCATCACGAACTGACCGGCCAGATGCAGGGCGACGATGCCGTGTACGCCGGCCCAGAACA
The DNA here is from genome assembly GCA_041635075.1 of Solimonas sp. Classification (GTDB taxonomy): domain Bacteria; phylum Pseudomonadota; class Gammaproteobacteria; order Nevskiales; family Nevskiaceae; genus Solimonas. The sequence goes on along the minus strand of JBFJKG010000240.1, from coordinate 1,366 downwards.
GATGCGCCACCGTGAGCGGATCGGAATGCAGCTGCAACTCGCCGCTGGCTTCAGCGGCGCTGACGACCCGGGTGCAGACGGCAAAAGCGGCGTCGCGTGCCGCTGCCATCTCGGCGGTCGGGGTGGCGGGTTGGCTGAGGTCGAACAGCAGTGCGTAGCGGGTGGGTCGCGTCAACGCCGTCTCGACATAGGCCAGCGCCAGATCATGCAGCTGGTTCAGGGCGCCCGACTCGGGACGAATGGCAGCCGACATCGCTTCCCCCATCCATCGATAAGTGCGCTCACGCAACCCGGCGACCAGGTCTGCCTTGTTCTCGAAGTACCGATAGGGGGTGACGTAGCTGCAGCCAAGTTCAGCGGCCAGTTTGCGGAAGCTGACGGCGCCGATGCCGTCCGCTTCAAACAGGCGCATGGCCGCGTCGAGAATCTCCTCGCGCTTGTCATCCACCTGTTCCTGGGAGTACGCCAGCCTTGCCATGCCATAAAAGTAACATCGTTAAATTAACGTCGTCAACACATCGGGGTGAGGCCGGATTGGGTGTGCAGGTGGCGGGATGGTGGACCTAACCAATGGTAGGTGTGAGCGGCAGCCCACTGGTTGACGATGCAGGGCACATATAAACGGCCGCTGGCGCTCGTTGCCCAAGGCCACACCGGGGAGATCACGATGTCCTTAGCCGCTCTGCCATCTTCATCGCGTTCGCTGCTGGTGCAGCACGCGGCACTACTGTTTGCGCTCGGCCTGGTTGCAGGTCTGATCTTTACGTTCGAAGTCATCGGTCACGTAGCCGCCTGGCCACTGCTGCCGGCAATTGACTTCGACTTTCCCGGTACTGCCGACACCTGGCGACGCACGCACCTGGGGCTGCTGATGAACGCCATTGCGATGCTGGCGTTCGCTGCCGGTTCCAGCTACATCCGCATCGGTGAGCGCGCGGCGCGCTGGTTCACGGTGTCGGTGTTGATCACCGGTTGGGGCAATAGTCTGGGCTTTCTGACCGGTACGCTGTTCGGCGTGCGCGGCCTGGAGTTCGGTGGCGCGCTGGCCAATTCGGCGAACTACCTGTTCTTCCTCGTGGCTTCGGTTACGGGCTTCATCCAGGCCGGTATCGCGATGCGCGGTGCCGCGCATGCCCGCATCTGAGTGCGGGCGATGAACAGGCTCAAACTCTTCTGCCGTCTGCTGGCTGGCCTGCTGGTGCAGGGGCCACGCACGCTGAATCATGCTCAAGCCTACCTCGGCGCCTGGAATGCACATGACGCGCGGGCGGTGGTCGACTTGATGAACGGTGGCGGTTATCGCGATCCGCTGTCGAAGGGCGAGCTGCGCGGTGACGCCGTGCTCGGCCATGCACAGATGCTGATG
>JBFJKG010000239.1:0-4065 GCA_041635075.1 Solimonas sp. | reverse complement strand
ATTAAGTCAAGGCTAGCCGCAATTGACAAGCCGCATGCCCCGGACATACTGCGCAGGATGTAGGGAAACCCCGATGACGGCCGCACTCAAACGACAACCCGACCGCACCCGCCAGCTGCTGCTGGAATGTGCGTTTGAAGAGATCCGCCGCAGCGGTTTCAGGGCGGCGAGCCTGGACGCGATTCTTGAACGCAGTGGCGTGACCAAGGGCGCGCTCTATCACCACTTCGAGAGCAAGACCGCGCTGGGTCATGCCGTGGTGGACGAGGTCTTGCGGCCATGGATGGATGACCGCTGGCAGGCTGTGCTGAATGCGGATGACCTGATCTCGGCCGCGATCCAGCACTGCGAGGCCCTGTTGCAGCAGGGCATGGACGAACTGCTGATCCAGGGGTGTCCGTTCAACAACCTGTTCAATGAAATGGCGGCAGCTGACGCCGGCTTCGGTGATCGCCTGCAGGCGATCCTTGACCAATGGCGCGAGGGCATCGCCGCCAGCCTGCGGCGCGGGCAGCGCGCAGGCCATGTCCGCAGCGACGTTTCGCCAGTAGCGGCCGCGGCGTTTCTGGTCTCGGCCATCGAAGGCAGCATGGGCCTGGCGCGTGCGCGACAATCGCGCGCGTTTTTCGAGGCTGCGCTGCAGGGCATGGTCGGCTATCTGCACAGCCTGCGCCCGTGAACATGCGGCGCGCGCACTGACCAGCACACAACTCCAGCGACTTGAGAGGCCTCATCGATGTACACGCTTTATGGCATGACCGGCTCCGGCAACTGCTACAAGCCGGCGCTGCTGATGACGCAGCTCGGCATCCCCTTTCGCTGGGAAGAAGTGGACCTGCTAAAGGGCGAGTCGCATACGCCGGCATTCCTGGCGCGCAACCCCAATGGCAAGGTGCCAACCCTGGTGCTTCCAGATGGCCGGGTGCTGGCCGAGTCCAACGCCATGCTGTGCTATCTGGCCGAAGGCACACCGCTGCTGCCGGAAGCGCGCTATGCCCGAGCACAGGTGCTGCAATGGCTGTTCTTCGAGCAGTACAGCCATGAGCCGAATATCGCCACCGTGCGCTTCTGGATTCACTTTCTGCACAAGCAGGACGAATGGCGCGACAGGATTGCGGACACGCAGAAGAAGGGCTATGCCGCACTCGCGGTCATGGAGCAGCAACTGGCGAAAACCCCCTTCATCGCCGGCGACCACTACAGCGTGGCCGACATTGCGCTCTACGCCTACACCCATGTGGCCGAGCAGGGCCATTACCGGCTTGATGACTATCCGCAGCTACGGGCCTGGCTGGCGCGGGTAGCGGCCCAGCCGGGCCACTTCGTGATGGCCGGCTAGCGCCAACGGCAATCGGAGCGGTTACCATCTGCGCCATGAGGCTAGGCCGGACCCACCTGCGCATGCTGCTGTTGCTGACCGCGATTGCGGTTGGCCAGTGGCTGAACTGGGCACACGCCTCCGAGCACAACGCATTGCAGGCCGGCGATGTCGCGTGCCTGTACTGCGCCACCGGCGTCGGCGTTGCGCATCCGGCCAGCCCCGGTCTGGCGTCGCTGGACCCGTTGACGCGTGTCGAATCACCGGCGCAGCCGATCCTGGCGCAGGTCCGTCGGGCGGCACTCGGCGAGAACCGCATCCGCGGCCCACCCGTGTACTCCTGAAGTTTCGCGATTCCGAACCGGCACCCTCGTGGTGGCCGTGACGTTTTCCGTTTCAGGAGATTCATCGTGTTTCGAACCCTTATTGCCGTTATCGGCGGTGCTGCTGCTTGCAGCGCAGCGCCGCTGCTGTGGGCTGCAGACGCCGACAGCAACACCGCCACTCCAACTCTGGAACAGCGCGTGGAAGCGCTGGAGCAGCAGGCCGCCAATCCGCCGCCACAACCTGCGGCTGGAGCGCGCGCATTCAATCCCGCCATCAGCGTGGTGCTCAACGGCACCGCCGCGCATTTCTCGCGTGACCCGGAGGATTACACCTTGCCCGGCTTCGCGCTGGGCGAGGAGGCAGGCCCCGGCACCCAGGGCCTGTCTCTCGGTGAGTCCGAGATCAATCTTGAAGCCAATATCGACGACTGGTTCTTCGGCAGCGTCACCGCCGCGCTGGCCGAGGAAGACGGCGAGACCCATGTCGAGCTTGAAGAGAGTTACATCCAGACGTTGCAGCTGCCGGCGGGGCTGACCGCCAAGGGCGGGCGCTTCTTCTCGCGCATGGGCTACCTGAATGAGTTCCATGCCCACGCGGATGACTTTGTTGATCGGCCCTTGGCGTATCGCGCGCTGCTGGGCGGCAAGCAGTACGGCGACGACGGCGTGCAGCTGCGCTGGCTGGCGCCCACCGACCTGTTCGTCGAGCTGGGAGCCGAGGCCTTCCGCGGCAACGGCTTCCCCGGTGGGGGCGGCGCGCACGGCGGCGTCGGCACCTGGACCGTGTTCAGTCACATCGGCGGCGACATCGGCGACAGCCTGAGCTATCGCACCGGCCTGTCGTATCTGGACACCGAGGCGCGTGATCGCGAAACCGGCGACGGCCCGGATACCTACAGCGGCAATAGCCGGCTGATCGTGGCCGACTTCGTGCTCAAGTGGGCGCCTCACGGCAACCCGAAGAACACCAACCTCAAGTTGCAAGCCGAGTATCTGCAGCGCAAGGAGACCGGCACCTTCAACGGCGACGACTACGCCGGCAAGCAGCATGGTTACTACGTGCAAGGCGCGTGGCAGTTCATGCCGAACTGGCGCACCGCGCTGCGCTATGACCGGCTGAGCGCCGACAACAGCGGCGCAGCGGTTGCCGGCAGCGCACTCGATGATCAGGGCCATCAGCCGCAGCGCTATAGCGCGCTGCTGGAGTTCGATCGCAGCGAGTTCAGCCGCCTGCGCCTGCAATACAACCGCGACGAGTCAGGCCCAGAGGCCGACAACCAGCTGTTTCTGAACTATGTGTTCAACCTTGGCGCCCACGGCGCTCACGCGTTCTGAACGGAAGGACTCTCATGCGCAAATCACTACGTTGGATGGTGGGCCTTGTGGCCTGCCTGTGTGTGCCCGTTGCTCAGGCCGGGGTGCAGGTGTTTGCCTGCGAACCGGAATGGCAGGCACTGGTCGAGGCAATTGGCGGCGAACAGGTGACCGCCTACAGCGCCACCAGTGCGCTGCAGGACCCGCATCAGATACAGGCGCGCCCCAGCCTGATAGCCAAGGCACGGCAAGCGGATCTGGTGCTGTGCAGCGGTGCCGAGCTGGAAGCGGGCTGGCTGCCGCAGGTGTTGCGCCAGGCTGCCAACAGCAAGGTGCAGCCGGGCAGCCGTGGCTACATGGAGGCGGCGCAGCAGGTGCAGCGGCTGGAGCTGCCGACGCGGCTCGACCGTGCCGACGGCGACGTGCATGCCAGCGGCAATCCGCATGTGCAGTACGACCCGCGCAACATCCTGCGCATCAGCGAAGCCTTGGCGATTCGACTGGCGGAGATCGACGGCACCCATGCCGCGCATTACGCCGCTCGGCAGGCCGACTTTGCTGCGCGCTGGACCGCCGCGCTGCAGGGGTGGGAGACACGCGGTGCACGCTTGCGTGGGATGAAGATCATCGCCCATCACAAAAACGCGGCGTATCTGAGCCACTGGCTGGGTCTGGATGAAGTGGCCACGCTGGAACCCAAGCCCGGTATCCCGCCGACGTTCTCTCATCTGTCTGAACTGCTTACGCTGCTGAAGACCACACCGGTGAGCGCCATCATTCGTATGCCCTACGAAGACGCCAAACCCTCGCAATGGTTGTCGACCCGCACACAGGTGCCGGCGGTCGTGCTGCCGGGCACGGTCGGCGGGACGCCCGCAGCCAAGGACCTGTTTGCACTGTTCGAAAGCACGCTTGATGCGCTGTTGCAGGCGCGGCCATGAGCGGCATGGGCTCGTGGGCGATTGATTGGTCCATTGTGGGCCCGCCGCTTGCGGCGGGCCTGTTGATCGTCGCCACCCATGCAGTGCTGGGCCGTGAGGTGCTCAAGCGCGGAATCATCTTCATCGACATCACCATCGCCCAGGTTGCAGCGCTGGGCGCGATCCT
>JBFJKG010000238.1:0-4073 GCA_041635075.1 Solimonas sp. | reverse complement strand
TAGCGCCGGCACGAGCCAAACGAATCGTTACCATCTTCTTTATCCAAATGCTTGCACAGCGCCCCCGAGGAATTCCGGGGGTGCGAAAAGGCCGCGTATTGTAGCGATTTCCTCACAGAATTCCAGCGCCTACGACTCCACAGCAGGTTTGCTCAGCCAGGACCCGCCAGCAACCGGCGCACGCGCTGCTCCAGATCATCGCTAAACTCAGGGCCGTAGCCGTAATAAATCATGTCCACGCGGCCACTTGCGTCCAGCAAGAATGTGGCCGGAAGGCGCCAGACCTTGAAGTTCTGGATGGCAATTCCGATCGGGTCGGCCACCACCGGGTAATCCACCGGCCGAGCAGCGAGGAACCGGCGCGCCAGGGGTACTTCCTTGTCCACGGCTACCGCCAGCACCTCGAACCGGTCGGTATATCCCTCTGAGTGCAGGCGTCGGCGCAATGCATCCAGTTTGGGCATCGATTCGAGACAGGGCGCGCACCACGACGCCCAGAAATCCACGACCACCACCTTGCCCCGCAGCTGACTGAGCTTGATGCCTGGGGGGCCCTGCAGCACGACACCGGCGGCCTCCGGCGCAACCACACCCAGACCGATGCTTTCCACCGCGGCCACGGCAAAGGTCGAGAACAGCAGTCCGCAGAACCCCGCGACCCACGGCTTGCGGATCAACGTTCTGCTCAACGTCGCGGCATCATGCCGGGCGGCAGACGCCCGCCTAGCCCTCTCATCAGCTTGGCCATTCCGCCACTGGCCACCTTTTTCATCATGTCGCGAGTGGTCTCGAACTGCCGCAGCAGCTGATTGACCTGCTGCACCTCGACCCCACTGCCCGCTGCAATCCTGCGCTTGCGAGACGCCTTGATCAGGTCGGGAAAGCGACGCTCCTGTCGCGTCATCGAATTGATGATGGCGACCGTGCGCCGCACCTGCTTTTCGGCATCGACGCTCTTGAGCTGCGCCTGCATCTGCGCGCCCCCGGGCAGCTTTTCAAGCAGCGAAGACATGCTGCCCATGCTCTGCACCTGCTGCATCTGCTCGCGAAAATCTTCGAGGTTGAAGCTCTTCGTGCGCTTGAGTTTCTCGGCAAACTTCTGCGCCTTGTCCTGATCGACCTTGCGCGTGGTTTCCTCGATCAGGCCGAGTACGTCGCCCTGCCCGAGGATGCGTGTTGCGATACGGTCGGGGTGAAACACCTCCAAGCGGTCGGATTTCTCGCCAACGCCGATGAACTTGATAGGGCGGCCGGTCACCTGGCGGACCGACAGCGCGGCGCCGCCGCGGGCATCGCCATCGACCTTGGTCAGGATAACGCCGGTCAGCGGCAGCACATCGGCGAACGCGCGTGCGGTATTGGCCGCATCCTGTCCGGTCATGCTGTCAACCACGAACAGGGTTTCAACCGGATTGAGAGCCGCATGCAGCGCTGCGACCTCCTGCATCATCGCCTCGTCGATCGAGGTACGGCCTGCGGTATCGACTATCAGTACATCCGCATATTGCTTACGGGCATGCGCCAAAGCCGCCTGCGCGATCTCAATCGGGTTCTGACCGACCGCCGAGGGGAAGCACTCGACCCCGACGCCTTCGGCGACGATACGCAACTGCTCGATCGCAGCGGGCCGGTAGACGTCAGCCGATACGACGATCACGCTCTTCTTCTCGCGCTCCTTCAGCCACAGCGCGAGCTTGCCGGTGCTGGTGGTCTTTCCCGCGCCCTGCAGACCCGCCATCAGAATCACGGCGGGCGGCTGGGCCCGGAGGTTGATCGGCTCGGTAGCGCCACCGAGGGTTTCGGTCAGCACCGTCTGCACGATGCGCAGGAACTCCTGGCCCGGCGTCAGCGATGAGGTGATCTCCGCACCAAGCGCGCGCTGCTTGACCTGTTCGACAAACGCCTTGACCACCGGCAACGCAACATCCGCTTCCAGCAATGCCATGCGCAGTTCACGGCTGGCACTGGCAATCTGCTCTTCGGTAAGCCGGCCTTGCCCGCGCACAGCATCCAGTACGCGAGACAGGCGCGAAGTCAGGTTTTCAAACATGGGAAAGTCGTAAACAGATCAGGCGGGCCGCTATTGTAGGCGCGGCCACTGCCAGAAGCAGGTTCAGCCGACGGTGATGATGTCGCCGCGCTTCAGGTGCTGGTACTTCCAATCGACCAGCGCCTCTCGGCATTCACGCTCAATCATCCGCTCGCAGCCGGGTTTGTGATGCGTCAGATACAGGCGCGGGCGATGCCGCAGCTTGCGCAGCTCCTCCGCCAGCAACTGCGGCGTGAAGTGTTTGGAGGCATGCCCCAGCGCGGCACGGTCGTTTGGAAATGCTATTTCAATCATTAGCTTATCCAGACGCGGCAGCTGATTCAGCGCGGCCCAGAGGCCATCATCGGCATACGCGTCGCCGGAAAACGCGAAAGTCCCCTTGGGGCTCTCCAGCGCGTAGCCGACCGCAGGTACGGTATGCACAACGCGGAAAGCGGTCATGCGCAAGCCCGGTTGCGGCTCGCGCACCTCGCCCACGCCCATTTCGCACCAGCGCAGCAACGGCTGCGATTCATCAGGCAGCTGCGAGAAATCGGGCCAGACAGTCCAGTTGAACACGTGGTCACGAATCGCTTTCAGCGTCTGCTGTGTTGCATGCACGCCGATGGGCCGGTCTATCCGATCGAACAGATTGTCGGCCATGAACGCGAGCCCACAGATGTGATCGAGATGACTGTGGGTCAGGAACACATTGCGAATTCGCCGCTGTTGCGTCAACGAAAGATCGCCGACGCCGGTGCCGGCATCTATCAATATGTCATCGCCCACAAGGAGGCTCGTGGTCCGCAACCCTGGACCGACGCCGCCGCTACACCCTAGAACTTTAATCCGCATGCATATACGGGGCTTGAGGATCGGAGGATCGTAGCACAGGGCTACCGGCGCGCTGTGCCCCGTGTATCCTAACCGCCCTCATGGTTCCTGCACTGCTCTCGCTCGCGTTTTATGTGGCCGCCATGCTGCTCGTCTGGCGCCGCCCGCTTGATAGCATGACCGAACGCCTGTGTGCGCTTGCCGGCGTACTGTTGCACGCGTGGGCCCTCGGCCATCAGGTCTTTCGCGGGGGCGGCCTCACCATCGGTTTGGCTGAAGCCCTGTCGCTCTTTACATGGCAGGCGGCGCTGCTGCTTTGGTGCCTGTGCTGGCGGGAGCCGGTACGCACGCTGGGCTTGGCGGTGTACCCACTGGCGGGCGCGGCTGCAGTCCTGGCCGGACTGTGGCCTGCGCCGACCAGCGACATCGTCATCAGTGATTGGAAGACACGCACCCACGTGGTGCTGTCGCTGCTGTCGGCGGGGCTGTTGACGCTGGCCGCAGCTCACGCGCTACTGCTCGCGGCCCAGGAACGATGGTTACACGCTCACCGCACGACCCACCTCAATCGGGTGCTGCCACCGTTGCAGACCATGGAGCGGCTGCTGTTCCAATTCATCGCGATCGGCTTCGCGCTGCTGTCGCTGACATTGCTGTCCGGGCTTTGGTTCGTGCGCGACTGGCTGGCGCAGCACCTCGCCCACAAGACCGTACTTTCGATCAGCGCCTGGCTCATCTTCGGCGTGTTGCTTTGGGGGCGCCTGCGCCACGGCTGGCGCGGCCGCACAGCGATACGCTGGACCTTGGCAGGCTATGGCACGCTGATCCTCGCCTACTTCGGCAGCAAGCTGATACTGGAAGAAATCCTAGGTCGGCACTGGGGTTAGCCGGTATTGTTGAAGCTGCCACGGTTGACAGCGCCCCGCCGGACCCGATAACTAGCAGCCTCACAACATGGCTCTTTGACCCCTCGCTTGGACGCAATACCCCTTTCCGCCCTCTTCGGCTTGCTCGCTCTGCTGCTGGCACTGTCCGCGTTCTTTTCAGGTTCGGAAACGGGCCTGATGACCATAAACCGATACCGCCTGAAAACGCGCGCCCAGAAGGGTGAGCGCGGGTCCCGCCTCGCCCACCAGCTGCTATCGCGGCCCGACCGGCTGATCGGCACGATTTTGCTCGGCAACAACTTCATCAATACGCTGGCCGCGTC
>JBFJKG010000237.1:0-4077 GCA_041635075.1 Solimonas sp. | reverse complement strand
GCCGAATGCGCAATTTGCGGCGACGCGGACCAGACATGGGAGCCTCGATAGCAGTGTGACGGTGGACGCGCGCTGGCGCGTGGCGACATCAAGCCGCCCATCCTGCAAGCCTAGGTCTGAGGCGTTGCAGCGTCATGACAACCGTCGACTTCGTTCAGAACGATTGCTTGCGCAGCTGCTTCTCTTGCATCACCACAGTGGCGATCTCCTCGATCGACATGTTCGCGGAGTTCACGAACGGGATGCCATGCTTGCGGTAGAGCTGTTCTGCCTGTCGTAACTCGTAGGCACACTGCTGCAAGGAAGCGTATCGCGACCCGGCCCGCCGCTCGGTGCGAACCTGCGCCAATCGCTCAGGATCGGAGGTCAGCCCGAAGCAGCGGGCCTCGAGTCCCTTGAGCGCCGCCGGCATGCGCAGGGCCTCCAGCTCATCCTCCACCAGCGGGATGTTGGTGGCATACAGCCCGTGCTGCAGCGCCAGATACAGGCTGGTGGGCGTCTTGCCACAGCGCGAGGGGGCAATCAGGATGACATCCGCGCGGCCCAGATCGCGCACTGAGGCGCCATCATCGTGCTCCATCGAGTAGTTCATCGCCGCTATCCGCGCAGTGTAGCGACGCTGATCCGCCACGCCGTGTGCCCGCCCCTGGGCGTGCGTGGATTTCACCCCCAGTTCGGCCTCGATCCCGTGCACGAACTGGTCAAAAAGGTCGAGGAACAGGCCCTCTGTCCCGCGTAGAATGGCCCGGACTTCATCATTGACCGTGGTGCTGAATACCAGCGGCCGGATGCCGCTGTCGCGGACAACGAAGTTGATATAGTCGACGGTGCTGCGCGCCTTTTCTACACTGTTGATGAATGGCAGTGTGGTCTTGACGAAATCGGTACCCTCAAACTGCGTCAGCAGTGTGTTCCCGAGGGTTTCGGCGGTAATGCCGGTGCCGTCGGAAACGAAGAATACTGTGCGGGCCGCCGTCACCCTATAAACCCCATACGTGTCAGGACCCGATCGCAAGTTCCTCCTGCCGCCACTAACCGACTTTGAAACTGCATGAGCAAGAACGTCCTTTGGTACTCTGATCTGGGCATGCATGACGTCGACATCGTCGGCGGCAAGAATGCATCGCTGGGCGAGATGATCAGCAATCTGGCCGCCAGTGGCGTCAAGGTGCCGAACGGGTTCGCAACCACCGCTCAAGCCTACCGCGAATTCCTGATGCATGAGGGCCTGGCCGAGCGCATACAGGCTCAGCTGTCCAATCTGGATGTTGATGACGTGGAGGCGCTGGCCCGCACCGGAAAGGCCATTCGCGAAGCTTGCGTCCGCGCCCCCTTCCCTGCGGCTCTGGAAGCCGACGTGCGCGAGGCCTATGCCCAGCTGCTGGCGGAATCCGGTGCGGACGGCATTTCCGTGGCAGTGCGGTCGTCGGCAACGGCCGAAGACCTGCCGGATGCCTCCTTTGCCGGCCAGCAGGAAACGTTCCTCAACGTGCAGGGCATCGATAGCGTGCTGCTGGCGATCAAGGAAGTGTTTGCCTCACTGTTCAATGACCGAGCCATTGCCTACCGCGTCCATCAGGGCTTTGACCATGCTGCGGTCGCGCTCTCGGCGGGCGTTCAGCGCATGGTCCGCTCCGACCAGGGGGCCTCTGGCGTCATGTTCACAATGGACACCGAATCCGGCTTCCGTGACGCGGTCTTCGTCACCGCAAGCTACGGCTTGGGTGAGGCCGTGGTACAGGGTGCGGTCAACCCGGACGAGTTTTATGCCTACAAGCCGAACCTGAGGGCCGGGCGCCCCGCAGTTCTGAAGCGCGGCCTGGGCGAGAAGGCCAAGAAAATGATCTACACCCAGGACCGAACCCTGGGCCGTACCGTGGAGTTTGTACCGGTCTCACCTGAGCAGCGCTTGCAGTTCTGCCTTAGCGATGCCGAGGTCGAGGCGCTTGGCCAGCAAGCACTGATCATCGAGGATCATTACGGCCGCCCAATGGATATCGAGTGGGGCAAGGACGGCATCGATGGCCAGCTCTATATCCTGCAGGCGCGCCCGGAAACCGTGCAGTCGCGGACGTCCGCCAACGTCCTGCGTCGCTACAAGCTGAAGAACAAGGGCAATGTGCTGTCTTCCGGACGCGCTATCGGCCAGAAGATTGGCGCCGGCCCGGTACGCTTGCTGAAGTCGATAGCCGAGATGAATCGCGTACAACCGGGTGATGTACTGGTCACTGACATGACGGATCCCGACTGGGAGCCGATCATGAAGCGGGCCAGCGCCATCGTCACCAACCGCGGTGGACGCACCTGCCACGCAGCGATCATCGCGCGGGAGCTGGGTATTCCTGCGGTCGTCGGCTGCGGCGATGCCACCGAGCGCCTTGAAGAAGGTGCCGCCGTTACGGTTTCCTGCGCGGAGGGAGACACCGGCTACGTCTACGCCGGCAACATCGACTTTGCGGTCGACGAGATCGCACTCGACCAGATGCCGGAAATTCCGGTCAAGATCATGATGAACGTTGGCACGCCAGAGCAGGCCTTCGACTTCGCCGCACTGCCGCATCGCGGCGTGGGCCTCGCCCGACTGGAATTCATCATCAACCGCCAGATCGGCATTCATCCGCAGGCACTGCTGGAATTGGATCGACAGTCCCCTGAACTGCGCCGAATCATCGACCCGATGATCGCCCCGTATGGCGGCCCTGTGGACTACTTCGTCAAGCGCCTGGCCGAAGGCGTCGCCATGATCGCCGCGGCGTTCGCGCCGGAGCCCGTCATCGTGCGCCTGTCGGACTTCAAGTCCAATGAATACGCCAATCTGGTCGCCGGCAAGCATTACGAGCCGCACGAAGAGAACCCGATGATCGGCTTCCGCGGCGCCTCACGCTATATCGCCGAGTCATTCCGGCCATGCTTTGAGCTGGAGTGCCGGGCGCTGAAGTACGTGCGCGACGAGATGGGCCTGACCAACGTCAAGATCATGGTGCCGTTCGTACGCACTCCGGATGAAGCCCGGCAGGTGATCGACATCCTCGCCGAGAACGGCCTCAAGCGCGGCGACAACGGCCTGGAACTCATCATGATGTGCGAGCTGCCCTCCAACGCCGTACTGGCAGAAAGCTTTCTCGAGTACTTCGACGGCTTCTCCATCGGGTCCAATGACATGACCCAACTGACGCTGGGCCTGGATCGCGACTCCGGTCTGATCGCGCATCTGTTCGACGAGCGCGATCCCGCCGTCAAGGCCATGCTCCACATGGCAATTCAAGCTTGCCGCAAGCAGGGCAAGTACATCGGCATTTGCGGTCAAGGGCCGTCTGATCACCCAGAGTTTGCGCGCTGGCTGCTTGATGAAGGTATCGAGTCGATCTCGCTGAACCCGGATACCGTGGTCGAAACCTGGCTGTATCTGGCTGGTCAGAGGGTGTAATGCGCCACGCGTTACTGTCGCTGTTGCTGCTTGCCAGTTGCGCCACAGCGCAGGCCCGCGACCGTGCCGGCGAATTCGACTACTGGTTGCTGTCGCTGGCCTGGGCGCCCCAGTACTGCGCCGGCAATCCTGGCGATCAGCAATGCGTTTATCCGCAGAACTTCGTGGTTCATGGCCTCTGGCCACAACGCGAGCGTGGCGCGCCCGACTACTGCGGACGCACTCCGCTGGTGCCGACCGAGCTGGTCACCCGGATGCTGCCGATGATGCCTTCGGAGAAGCTCATACAGCAGCAATGGCGCAAGCACGGCAGCTGCAGCGGGCTGGATCAGCAGGAGTACTTCTTGCAGGTGGAGCGCGCCAGGCGCGGGATTGCGGTGCCGCTGCAATACCTGGACCCCGAGGAGTACCGCAAGACTACGGTGCCCGAGATCAAGGCCGCATTCATTGCGGTCAATCCGCGACTGCAATCTGAAACGCTGGCGGTGCAATGCAGTGGTCGTTGGCTGCGCGAGGTTCGCGTTTGCCTGGACCGCGACTTTCAGCCACGCGCCTGCGGAGCTGATGTCAAGGACCGCTGTGGCGATGAGGTCATCATGCGTTCAAATCGTCGCTAACAGAGCCCCCTAGCCGCTTCTGTAAGTGCTGTC
>JBFJKG010000236.1:0-4094 GCA_041635075.1 Solimonas sp. | reverse complement strand
TGAAAAGCGCCTGCACCGCCCCCCCCGCCTCAAGCGGGGACAGGCTCAGCAGCAGGTGCAAATCGCCGGCTCGGGCGCGAAACCCTTCGCCCTCGACCCAGCCGCCGGGCGGCGCATCCGCTATCGAAGCCAACGCCGGCATGAGTCGCGGTGCATCGGTGACCGCCAGCACGTTGAGGCCAGCGAACGTGACTGCATCCGCCCCTGTTTCGGTGCTGGCATTGGTGACCAGTGCGATGTCGGCGCCGGTGAGGCGCCGGAAGGTTGGCAACGACTCCGCTACCGGGCGCGCCAGCGCGATGATTACCTCGTTCAGATGATTGTCGAAGCTGGGTACGAAGACCAGCTGTGAACATGCTGCCGCGCAAATGATTCGAGCCTGGGGGCGATGCTGCTTTTGAACCAGCTGCAAGGCGGCCTGCACGCGCGGATCATTGAAGTTGATAGTGCCAATTCCGGTGCTGGCCACCAGCACCCCCCTGGCGTCAAGCACGGCGGCGCCGTCGATGCTGGCCAGTAGTTCCGCAGGCAGCAGCTGCTCCAGCAGGTCCGGATCGGACCGGATAGCGGTTAGATCAACTGCCGATGCGAGCTGCGCTCCGAGGTTACCCGCTTCAAGGGCCGATTGTCGGGTCAAGGCCCTGAGCGACTCGCCAAAGGAGGCGCTGCGCGCGCTCGTCGAGTAACGGTTCTGCTGTACCAGGTCCCGGTAGCCGATGTACCCCATGGTGCCGTGAACCACCGCGAGTAAAGCCAGAAGCAGCGAGAAGGCCTTCCACTTGAGACTGAGGTTGCGCGGCGGTCGAGCGCCCATCTGTTCCTCCGCGCTTTGCTTAGAAGCGATAGCCCACCATCATCAGAAACAGGTTCCAGTCACTTTCAAGCTGCCTGCCCAAGTTATCGAGTTTGGGTACGGTGGAGGTGCCATTGATGTGATGCCACTCGGCCCATACGCCCCAGTGCTCATCTGGTAGCCAGTGCGCGCCGAAGGTGAAGTCCTCGGCGTAGCGACTATGGCGGTTGCCTCCTGTAGTCGCAGCGTACTCACGGCCATCGCGATCGTTGCGATCAGCATACGTCGCATCGTACCGGGCCATTAGTGTCCACTGTGGGTGGAGCCTATAGTCGCCCTGAATGTAGAAGCCATCGCCCTTGCTGTCGAGCGGGCCGGTCAGGCTTCCGCCACCTTTGGACGTGGTGATCGAGTATTCGCTGCTGACACTGTAATTGGCGCCGTCATGCCGGTAAGACAACACGTAGAATTCAAAGGCGGCATGCGCGTCTACCGGAATGCCGGGATCGGGTTCCAAGTCCAGATTGGCGTGCAGATAGCTGAAGGCCATGCGGTCCGTGCCGCTATTCCACTCATCCCGGAGTTGTGCCAGATAGAAATGCGACAGTTTCACGTTCCCGGGGAAGTCGGAGCCATCGCTGAACAGCTGCCGCTCCTCGGCGCGGGTCAGATTCTTGCTGCGACCGGCTCCCGCGACTAGCGACGTGTAGTGTCCACCGAAGCTGTAGCCGCCATAGAGTTGGCCGCCGTCGCTGGCAAATATGACGCCGCGCAGACCTTGGCTGTCGTAGTAGATTGACTGCGGTAGCTGGATGCTGGGGCGTGTAAAAATGACGTCGCGAGATTCGTTATAGAGGCCGAGCGGATTTTTTACCCGGCCTACGCGAATTCCCAGGTGGTAATCGGAATCGCGTGCGAACTGGTAGTCGAGCAGCCCGTAGTCGAGGCGCAGCGCGCCATTGTCATTGGCGCCCGCATCGCGCATCTGCAATTGCGCCGAGGCCAGCAGGCCCGGCGCCAGTTCAACCGTGCCGTTGAGGCCCAGTTCGTAAAAGCTGAAGCTGCCATTCTCGCTGTTGCCATAGGCATTGTTGCCGCCGCTGAGCGCAAAGCCCTGGGCGGCCGAACCGTGGATCTGGTAGTCGAGTGCCAGTGCAGGGGTTGCGAGAGCGGCCGTCAGCAGGAGGGCGGCCAGTGAACCGGGCTTGAGAAAAGCGGCTGGTGTGTTCATGGCGAGTTTGCGGAGGATGGATTCGCGATGCTGCGACTGAGTGCGGCCTCGGGCTGCGCCGGCGTGCGCAGATACCCGATGGCGCCCTTGTTCGAGCGAACCTTTTCCCGCATTTCCTCCTCTGAGCGAACAATATTCGGTGCAAGGCCGGTACCGGTATAGACCATCCGATCCCAGGCGCCACGCAACACATAGGGGTAGGTCCCTAGCTGTTCGCGGCAAAACTTCTCGTGGATGTCGCTGGCGTCGGGCAGCACGAATACCTGCGCCGGCTGGCCGTCGGGCCACTGGCGCACGCGCATCGTGAACAAGGCCAGCAGCAGGGGGCGATCAATCTGGATGGCACTGCGGTCCGGGCTAGTGATGATTTCCACCGCCTGCGCATGAACGGGGCGGTTGGCCAGCAGTGCGAATGCACATAGCGCAATCACCAGGGCAGTGCAGAAACCAGACGCCACCGTGCGGGCCGCCATGGCGGATCCCGCAACCGACTCCGCAGCCCCTTGAATCTGCGTCCCCATGGGCTTGAGCTTACGCTGATTCAGGCCCTGTACAAGCGGGTCAGCTAACCGACGGTGCTGGCCTGATCAGCGGCCATGGCCTTGATCCGTTCGACCATGGCGTAGAAGCCATTGCGGCGATTCATCGAGATATTGCTTTCCAGCCCCAGGCGCGAGAACGCCGCCGCGATATCGGTATCGAGTATTTGCTGCGGCGTCTTGCCGGAGCACAGCATCAGCAGTACGGCGATCAGGCCCTTGACGATGTGGGCGTCAGAATCGCCGTGAAACTCGAGCGTCAACGGCGGCCCCGGATGCACTTTGTGGGTCAACCAGACTTGCGACATGCAGCCGCGCACCTTGTTGGCATCGGTGTGATCCGAGTCCGGCATGGGCGGGAGTTTGCGCCCGAGGTCGATCAGGTAGCGGTAGCGCTCCTCCCAATCGCCGAGCAATTCGAAGGTGTCTGCCAGTTCTTCTAGGTCCATGACCGGGATTGTAAGTCCACGGGGTATACTCCGCGCCCATCTTTTCCCTTATTCGTCCAATGCTTGCACGTCCCTCCGGCCGTACCGCCGATCAGCTCCGCCCGGTGTCTATCCAGCGCGGCTTCACCCAGCACGCGGAAGGCTCCGTGCTGGTCACATTTGGCGATACCCGCGTTCTGTGCACCGCTAGCGTCGAAGAGCGCGGCCCGGCCTGGAAGAAGGATGGTGGTTGGGTCACCGCCGAGTACGGCATGTTGCCCCGCGCCACGCACAGCCGCTCACGCCGCGAGGCGGCACAGGGCAAGCAGTCCGGGCGTACGCAGGAGATTCAGCGGCTGATCGGCCGTTCGCTGCGCGCCTGTGTCGATCTCAGCGCGCTCGGCAGCTACACCATCACGCTGGATTGCGACGTGCTGCAGGCGGATGGCGGCACGCGTACCGCGGCGATCACCGGCAGCTATGTCGCCTTGGTGGATGCGGTGAATTCCCTGAAGAAGCGCAACCTGCTGAAGAAGGATCCCCTGTTTGGTCAGGTGGCCGCGGTGTCGGTGGGCATCTGGAATGGCACCCCGGTGCTGGATCTGGATTACCAGGAAGATTCCAACTGCGAATGCGACATGAACGTGGTGATGAACGAGGCCGGCCAGTTCATTGAGGTCCAGGGGACGGCAGAAGGTCACGCGTTCCGGCGCGAAGAGCTGGATAGCCTGTTGGACCTTGCCAGCGGTGGCATCGCCCGGCTGATTCAGGCGCAACGCGAGGCCCTGAGCCAGTCCTGACGATGAGCGAACTGCCCCGCGAATGGGTGCTGGCGTCCCGCAACACAAAGAAGCTCGCGGAAATGCAGGCTTTGCTTGTGCCGCTGGGCCTGAAGTTGCGGCTGGTGTCGGAATTCACGGACGAAGAGGCGGCGGAAACCGCGCCGAGCTTTGTCGAGAATGCCTTGCTGAAAGCGCGCCATGCGACGCGCGTGTCGGGGCTGCCGGCCATCGCTGACGATTCCGGCCTGGAGGTCGACGCGCTGCTCGGTCGCCCCGGGGTGCATTCCGCGCGCTACGCCGGGCTGCCGTCGAACGATGCGG
>JBFJKG010000235.1:0-4100 GCA_041635075.1 Solimonas sp. | reverse complement strand
CTTGACTGCGGCTCGTCGCTGGCAGAGGCGGAAGTTGAGTACGAGGACAAACAGTCGAGCGCGATCGATGTCGCGTTTGTAGCGAGTGATGCCACTGACGTGCTGCGCCGGTTCGGATTGCCGCCGACTGCGGAGCCCGCTGCAGTCGGTTTCGTGATCTGGACCACCACGCCGTGGACGTTACCCGCCAACCAGGCAGTGTGTGTCAATGCTGAGCTGGACTACGCGCTGGTGCGTAGCGGCAAGCGGCAGCTGGTGCTCGCGGCCGAGTTGGTCGAGGCGGTCTGCAAGCGTCTGGGCATCGAGGCCACCGTGCTGGCTACTGCCAAAGGAGCCGCGCTTGAGGGGGCCATGCTGCAGCACCCGTTTGCCGGGCGCAGTGTGCCGGTGATCAGTGGCGAGCACGTCACGCTGGAAGCAGGCACCGGTCTGGTTCATACCGCACCGGCTCACGGTGTTGACGACTACGTCGTCGGCCAGCGCTACGCGTTGCCGGTGGACAATCCGGTCGGCAGCAACGGCGTATTCATCGCCGGCGCGCCGGTGGTTGGCGGACTGCATGTGCGCAAGAGCGAGGACAGCGTGCTCGCCGCGCTGCAGTCCGCTGACGCGCTGCTGCACAAGGCGACAATCACGCATAGCTATCCGCATTGCTGGCGTCACAAGACACCGCTGATCTTCAGAGCGACCCCGCAGTGGTTCATCTCGATGGACGCCAAGGGGTTGCGTGCCGACGCGGTCGCGGGAATCGCCGCGACCGACTGGATACCTGCCTGGGGCGAGAGCCGTATTCGGGAGATGGTGGCTGGCCGGCCCGACTGGTGCATTTCCCGACAGCGCTATTGGGGCGTGCCGCTGGCCTTGTTTGTCGATCGGGAGCAGCAAACCCCGCATCCGCAGACCGCCAGCCTGCTGCGCGCAGTGGCAGACAAGGTGGCTGTCGAAGGCTTGGAGGCCTGGTTTGGCTCGACGCCGGCCGACTGGAATGTCGATGAAGCGCAATACGAGAAGTGTACCGATACGCTGGACGTATGGTTTGACTCCGGTGTTGTTCATCAGTGTGCCTTCAGATCGGTGATCGCTGACGCTTTGCAGGACGGGCAGGCACCCCAGGCAGACATCTATCTCGAGGGCTCGGACCAGCATCGTGGCTGGTTCCAGTCGTCGTTGCTGACCAGTGTTGCGATGCAGGGCCGGGCGCCGTACAAGGCCGTGTTGACGCACGGCTTCACCGTGGACGAGCAGGGCCGCAAGATGTCCAAATCCATGGGCAACGTCGTGGCACCGCAGCAGGTCACCAAGACCCTGGGGGCTGACGTATTGCGGTTGTGGGTCGCAGCCTCCGACTATTCCGGTGAGATCGCAATCTCGGACAAGCTGCTGGCACGCATGGCCGACGCTTATCGCCGCGTTCGCAATACCGCGCGCTATCTGCTTGGCAGCTTCAGCGGGTTTGATCCGGCCCAGGACAGCGTTGCCGTAGACGATATGGTCGCGGTAGATCGTTGGGCGGTAGGTCAGGCGGCGCAACTTCAGGAAGACCTGCGCAAGGCGTATGCCGACCGGCAATTCCATCTCGTCTACCACAAGCTGCACAACTACTGTGTCAACGACTTGGGCGGCTTGTATCTCGATATTCTCAAGGACCGCCTGTATACCTTGCCCAAGCAGTCGCTGGCGCGTCGCTCCGCGCAGACCGCCTTGCTGCACATTGCGGAAGGCCTGGTCCGGTGGATCGCGCCGATTCTGTCGTTCACTGCGGACGAGATCTGGCGCATGTTGCCGGGTGATCGCAACCAATCGGTCTTTGCCCAGTCCTGGTATGACTTCCCGAAAGTAGGTGCCGATACCGTGCAGTGGCAGCAGTTGCTCGCGGTACGCGAGCCGGTCAAGAAAGTGCTGGAGGATTTGCGCGCCAAGGGCACGATTGGTTCGGGCCTTTCGGCCGAGGTCACTCTGTATGCGGACGGCGCCCTAGAGAGCGCATTACGCACGGTAGGTGACGAGTTGCGATTCTGGTTCATAACCTCCAGCGCTGATGTCCGCACCGGTGCTGAGCATACGTCGGACGCGGTTGAGACACGGCTTGAGAGCGGCGAGATGTTGTGGATCGCGGCAAATGCAAGCCAGCATGCCAAGTGCGGCCGGTGCTGGCATCTAAGAGCAGATGTCGGCACACATGCGGCTCATCCAACGCTATGCGGACGCTGTGCCGAGAATGTCGACGGCGCGGGCGAGTCGCGGAGTTACATCTAAATGTCCTTCCAGTACAAGAACGTCTACTGGCTGTGGATCACCGCATTGGTGATCGTGCTGGACCAGATCACCAAGCAACTGGTCGTGCGCTACCTGGACTGGTTTGATGTACGCCCCTTGGTTCAGCATCTCAATCTGGTGCATCTGAAGAACACCGGCGCCGCATTCTCGATGTTCTCCGGGGCATCGCCGGTGTTCTTTGTACTGCTCGCTGTCGCGGTCAGTGTCGGAATCCTGTGGTGGCTGCGGCGCAATCCTCGCGGGCAAACGCTGGTGGCGCTGGCATTGACGCTGATCATGGGCGGTGCATTGGGCAATGTGATTGATCGCGTGACCCGTGGTCATGTGGTCGATTTCATCGACTTCTATGTCGGCAGCTGGCATTTCGCCGCGTTCAACGTCGCGGATATGGCGATCTCCGCCGGCGCCGCGCTACTGGTGCTCGACATGCTGCTGGACTGGAAGCGTGAGAAGGCCCAGCAGGGGAAAACCTGATGCAAATACTGCTGGCCAATCCGCGTGGTTTCTGTGCTGGCGTGGACCGTGCAATCGAGATAGTCGAACGCGCGCTGGAAGCGTTGGGCGCGCCGATCTACGTTCGCCACGAGGTTGTACATAACCGCTTCGTGGTCGAGAACCTGCGCGCCAAGGGCGCAGTGTTTGTAGAGGAGGTGGACGAGATTCCGGACGGTGCCACCTGCATTTTTTCTGCGCACGGTGTTTCGCAGGCGGTGCGCGAAGCAGCCGATCGGCGCGGGCTCACGGTGTTTGATGCAACCTGCCCCCTGGTCACCAAGGTGCATATCGAAGTCCAGCGCTATTCGCGCGAAGGCTGCGAGGTGATCCTGATCGGTCACGCCGGCCACCCCGAGGTTGAAGGCACGATGGGTCAGTTCGATCCGGCCTACGGCGGTTCGATCCATCTGGTGGAAACACCAGCTGATGTCGAGCGGTTGCCGATACGCAATCCAGAGCGCATGGCCTACGTCACGCAAACCACCTTGTCGGTAGATGACACCTCGCGCGTCATCGATGCACTGCGGCAACGGTTCCCCCAGATACTGGGGCCACGCAAGGACGATATCTGTTATGCCACTCAGAATCGCCAGGATGCGGTCAAGGAGCTGGCGTCTCGCTGTGATGTCCTGCTGGTAGTGGGCTCACGCAACAGCTCCAACTCGAATCGTCTGCGCGAACTGGCGGAAAGCTGTGGCACCGCCGCCTACTTGATCGACGGCGCTCAGGATATCCAGGCCGAGTGGGTGACCGGTCAAGCGCGGGTCGGGGTGACGGCTGGAGCATCGGCTCCGGAGGTTCTGGTGCGCGAGGTCGTTGAGCGGCTCAAGCAACTGGGTGGCGTAGCAGCGACCGAGGTTCCGGGGCGTCCGGAGCATGTCGTCTTTTCGTTGCCGCCGGCGTTGCGACGCGCGATGCGCGGTAGCGATCCCACCGAGAGCTGAGTGGCGGCCATGCAGCGCTGCATTGGGTAAATTCCCATGGTCGCGGACGTGAACGCGGATGTGGTTGTTGTCGGTGGCGGCATCATCGGCTTGGCTACAGCATGGGAGCTCAAGCGCCGGGGCGCCACGGTTACCGTGGTGGAGCGTGATGGTCTGGGACGGGGTGCTTCCTGGTCAGGCGGTGGCCTGCTCAGCCCGCTGCCGCCCGGTATCTGCCCTGATAGCTTGCGCCCGTTGCTGGATGACAGCCTGAAGCGCTATCCCGGTTGGTGTACAGAGCTTGCTGAACGTTCAGGCATTGATCCCGAATACTGGCAGTGTGGCGGGCGCTATCTGCGGGAGCAGGGGGACGAGCTGCTGCCTGATCTGGCGCAGGTCAGAAAT
>JBFJKG010000234.1:0-4146 GCA_041635075.1 Solimonas sp. | reverse complement strand
CCGTGGCTATTCAACTGAAGCAGGATGCCGACTACTGGCGCGCTGACCACTACGGTCAGTACGCCGGATTCGTACCGGCGCTGGGTGCGTCGTTGCTCGATTGGTTGCAGCCGCAGCGTGGTGAGCGGGTGCTCGACCTGGGGTGCGGCGATGGCGTGCTGACCCAGAGTCTGCTTGAGGCAGGCTGCGGTGTGCTGGGGGTCGATGCCAGTCCGGCTTTGGCGAAGGCCGCGCAGGCGCGTGGTATTGACGTCCGCGTGCAGGATGCCCATGCGCTTGATTTCCGTGGCGAGTTTGATGCGGTGTTCTCAAATGCGGCACTGCACTGGATGAAGCGTGATCCAGACGCAGTAATCGACGGCGTCCATCGTGCCCTGAAGTCCGGTGGCCGCTTCGTCGCCGAGATGGGTGGAGCCGGCAATGTCGAATCTATCCGTTCGGCGCTGCATGTGGCGCTGGACGCGCGGGGATTCGACGCGCAGGCGGCCGACCCTTGGTACTTCCCTGGCGTTGGCGAGTATCAGGCTCGGCTGCGGCAGGCGGGGTTCAAAGTGTCGCGGATCGAGCTTTATCCGCGCCCGACACCGTTGGCGACCGATGTGCGCGACTGGCTCGAGACCTTTGCGCAGTCGTTTTTGGCTCCGGTGCCGGCGGCAATCCGCGGTGTCGTGCTGACCGAGGTTGCCGAGCGGCTGCGGTTCAAATTGCAGAAATCCGACGGTTCATGGACGGCCGACTACGTCCGTCTCCGATTCATTGCGCAGAAACCCTGAGACATGAGCACAAAAAAAATTCTGATTCTTCCCGGCGACGGCATCGGCCCCGAGATCATGGCCGAGGCCGTGCGTGTGCTCGAAGTGCTGAAGGGCGAAGGTGAGACTATCGAATGGTCGTTTGGCCATCTGGGTGGCGCGGCCTACGATGCCGAGGGGCACCCGTATCCGACGTCCACGCAGCAGGCTGCGCGGGCAGCGGACGCGATATTGATGGGTGCGGTTGGCGGCCCCAAGTACGATGCACTTCCCCGCGCCGTACGCCCTGAGCAGGGCATTCTGGGTATCCGCAAGGATCTGGGTCTGTTTGCCAATCTCCGGCCGGCGCTGGCCTACGAGGCGCTTGCAGCTGCGTCGTCGTTCAAGCCGGAAGTGATCGCGGGACTTGATCTTCTGATCCTGCGCGAACTCACCGGCGACATCTATTTCGGCCAGCCGCGTGGTCGCCGCACGACCGCCGAGGGCGCTGCGGAAGCGTACGACACCATGCACTACAGCGCGCCGGAAGTTGAGCGCATCGCGCATGTCGCATTTCAGGCAGCGAGAAAGCGTGGCAAGCGTCTGTGCTCGGTGGACAAGGAGAATGTGCTGGAGACCTCGCGGCTATGGCGTGAGGTCGTGATCGAAGTCGGCAGACAGTACAGCGATGTAGAGTTGACGCATATGTATGTCGACAACGCGGCGATGCAGTTGGTCAAGAATCCGAAGCAGTTTGACGTCATCGTGACTGGCAACATTTTTGGCGACATTCTGTCGGATGAAGCGTCTATGCTCGCAGGCTCGATCGGCATGTTGCCGTCGGCTTCATTGGATCTGAACAACAAAGGTTTGTACGAGCCGATCCACGGCAGCGCGCCCGACATCATGGGGCAGAACAAGGCCAATCCGCTGGCTACGATTCTGTCGGTTGCAATGATGTTCAAGTACACGTTTGACCGCGCTGACCTGTCGGACCGTATTGAGGCTGCGGTGCGGGCGGTACTGGCAGCCGGTCATCGCACGGGCGACATTGCCCAGCCTGGAGAGAAGGTCATCGGCACCCGGGAAATGGGTGCCGCGTTCATCGCGGCGTTTAGCCGGTAGTCATTGCGTCGGAATACTTAAAGATCATGAAGAAGCTAGGGTTGGTCGGTTGGCGCGGCATGGTGGGTTCGGTGCTGATGCAGCGCATGCAGGAAGAGCGTGACTTCGCGCTGGTGCAACCGCATTTCTTCAGCACTTCCAACGCGGGTGGCCCCGGGCCGCTGGTCGGTGGGCAGGAAACGCCGCCGCTGCAGGACGCCAGCAGTGTCGAAGCGCTCAGGGCGATGGACATCATCATCACCTGTCAAGGTGGCGACTACAGCAACGACGTGTACCCACGCCTGCGCGCGGCCGGCTGGGAGGGTTACTGGATCGATGCTGCGTCCGCGCTGCGCATGAAGGACGACGCCGTCATCATCCTCGATCCGGTCAATCGCGCCGTGATTGATGCGGCGTTGAGCCGCGGCGTCAAGAACTACATTGGCGGCAACTGCACGGTCAGCCTGATGCTGATGGCGGTCGGCGCGCTGTACAAGCGTGACCTGGTGGAGTGGATGTCAGCCATGACGTACCAGGCTGCCAGCGGTGCGGGGGCGCAGAACATGCGCGAACTGCTGGTGCAGATGGGTGCGTTGCAGCAGTCGGTGGCCAGTGAATTGGCGAATCCCGCGTCTGCGATTCTGGATATCGATCGCCGCGTGGCTGCGATGCAGCGGGCCAGCGAGTTTCCGACGCAGCATTTCGGCGTGCCGCTGGCGGGCTCCTTGATTCCCTATATCGACAAGCAGCTGGAGTCCGGCCAGTCCAAGGAGGAATGGAAGGGGCAAGCTGAGACCAACAAGATACTGGGACGCGAAGCAGCACCGACGCCGGTCGATGGTATCTGCGTGCGCATAGGCGCCATGCGCTGTCATGCGCAGGCGCTGACCATCAAGCTGAAGCAAGATCTGCCGCTGGCCGAGATCGAAGACATGATTCGCGGGGACAACCCGTGGCTGCGCCTGGTGCCGAATACCCGCGAGGCTTCGATGGCAGAGCTGACGCCGGTAGCGGTTACCGGGACGTTGAATGTCGCGGTAGGACGCCTGCGTAAGCTCAACATGGGTCCCAGCTACCTGGGCGCCTTTACGGTGGGCGATCAACTGCTCTGGGGCGCAGCGGAGCCACTGCGGCGCATGTTGCGCATCCTGTTGGAGCGTTAAACTCCGCGATTGCCAACGGGGTGGATCGCATGAGCAGGCGCTTTGAAGTTGCAGTAATCGGTGCAAACGCGCCAATCGGCGAATCACTGCTGGAGTTGCTCAGCGAGCGCAGATTGCCGATCGGCGAGTTGTCGGCACTGATACTGAACGCAGCCGAGGGCGAGTTCCTGTCAGCGGCGGGGCAGGAGCTGCCGGTAGAGAAAGCCGAAACCTTTGATTTTGGTCAGGTCCAGATGGCGTTCCTGGCAGGCACCGGCGAGCAGTATGCAGCTGAGGCCGAGCGTGCCGCAGAATCGGGTTGCATGGTGGTGGATGCCAGCGGCCACGCTTGGGACGACCCAGCGATTCCGGTGGTCGTGCCTGAACTCAACGCTGACGCACTGGCGGGCTTCAACGAGCGCGGGATCGTCGCCAATCCTGCGAGTCTGACGGTCGCGCTGGCGCTGATCCTGGGGCCGCTGCACAAGATGGCTGGGCTGCGTCAGTTGACGGTTACCGGACTGCTGGCGGCTTCGGAAGGTGGTCGCCTAGCATTGGAGGATCTGGTGCGTGAAACCACGGCGCTACTGAGCGCGCAGTTCTATGAGCGCCGCCATTTTCCGCGCCAGATTGCGTTCAACGTGCACGGCCAAAGTGGCAATGCCGAAGGTGATGGCTACACCGTGCTCGAGACCCGCATCGGGAAGGAGCTCAGGCGATTGCTGGACGCACCGGGCCTGCAGGTGAGTGCGAGCCTGGTTCAGGCGCCCCTGTTCTACGGCCATGCTGCGGCTGTTGACGCGGCTTTCGACCGCGAGCTGGGCGTGGACGCCGCCAGCGTCGCGCTGCGCGCCGCACCCTGTGTCGAGCTGATCGAGTCGCCGTCGGCAGCCGACTGCCCGTCTCCGGTGACCGATGCGGCCTTAAACGATGTGGTTCGCGTGGCCCGCCTGCGAGCGAGCCCAGTCGCAGCCCGGGGATTGGCGTTGTGGATGACCGCCGATAATATCCGTCGTTGTGCGGCTCTTAATGCCCTCGGTAATGCCGAAATTTTGATCCGTGACTATTTATAATTCATCGTGTATAAAAGGGCTTACAAGCGGAAATTCAACTGCCGCTTGAACTGGCATGGGGAGTGGGCCAGCGGGTCGGATTCTGGAGAAGTTATG
>JBFJKG010000233.1:0-4146 GCA_041635075.1 Solimonas sp. | reverse complement strand
GTCGAACGCGAGGATGACTGCGAAAAGATCGCGCAGCAGCTGGCCGCCGTGCGCAAGGCTCTGGATCGGGCGTTTTACGACATGCTGGCCTGTGCCGCTCAGCACGAGATGGAAAGGGATGGCACGGTGGACCCGCGGGTGTTGACTCGCCTGGAGCATGTCAACGGCTTGCTGGCGCGTTACGGGTGATCCGATGATCCTGCTCATAGGCGTCGTTGTGGGGCTGATACTGGGCCTTACCGGGGCTGGCGGCTCCATACTTGCAGTGCCGCTGCTGATGTTCGGTATGGGCTGGACTCTGACCCAGGCCGCTCCGGTGGCATTG
Source organism: Solimonas sp. (assembly GCA_041635075.1). GTDB lineage: Bacteria > Pseudomonadota > Gammaproteobacteria > Nevskiales > Nevskiaceae > Solimonas. The sequence goes on along the minus strand of JBFJKG010000233.1, from coordinate 3,821 downwards.
ATCGCGGTGGCAACAGCCGCAGTCACCGGGACCTGGATTGCGTGGCAGCGCAGCTACGTGCGGTATCGGGCGGCCACTGTGATGGGCGTGCTTGGACTGGTGGTGGCTCCCTGGGGCTTGGCCGCAGCCAAGGCCGTGCCGCTCAATGCGCTGACGTTGGCATTTGCGGCCGTATTGTCGGTCGTGGCCGTGCGCATGCTGCGCCAGGCGGCGCAGACGCCTAGTGAGACTGCTGTGGTGCGAGCGGTTGTCGCGGGTGACGATCAGCCTGCAAAAGGTCCCATCTGCAAACTGAATCCGAACAGCGGACGACTGATCTGGACGCGGCCATGTGCCTTGGTCATGGCGGCCAGTGGTGCCGCGACTGGACTGCTTTCCGGACTTTTTGGTGTTGGTGGTGGCTTCGTGATTGTGCCGGCCCTGCGCGCCGCGACCGAACTCTCCATGCATTCCGCAGTAGCGACCTCATTGATGGCCATTGCGCTGATCAGCAGCGGCACCCTGGCTATCGCCGTCCTGCAAGGTTTTGAATTGCCACTTCGGGTGGCCTTGCCATTCGCGGGTGGCGCTGTACTGGGGATGCTGCTCGGGCGCTGGCTGGCGCCGCGCATTGCCGGACCGCGCCTTCAGCAGGGTTTTGCCTTGCTGATGCTGTTCACCGCCACTGGAATCGCCGTTCACATTGCGGATCAAACTGGGGTGTTCTAATGATCTTTCGACAACTGTATGACCATGAGTCCAGTACCTACACCTACCTGCTGGCCGCACGGCGCGGCGGTGAGGCGCTGATCATCGACCCGGTACGCGACCAGACGGATGCCTATCTCAAGGTGATCGAGCAGTTGGGCGTAAAACTGGTGATTGCTGTCGATACCCACACCCATGCCGATCACGTGACCGCATTGGGGCGTCTGCGGGATGCTACTGCGTGCATCAGCATGATGGGTGAGCGCACCCAGGCTGAGTGCGTATCGGCGCAGTTCCGTGATGGCGAGCAGCTCAAGATTGACGGCTTGCAGATACGAGCGCTGTACACGCCAGGGCATACCGACGAATCGTACAGTCTGGTGATGCCTGATCGGGTCTTCAGCGGCGATGTGCTGCTGATCGGTGGTACCGGGCGGACGGATTTCCAGAATGGCGACGCGCGCGCTTCGTATGACTCCATATTCAACAAGCTGCTGCGCCTGCCCGAGGAAACGCTGCTGTACCCGGCGCACGACTACAAAGGCTGGACCGTTTCCACCTTGGGTGACGAGCGCCGCCACAATCCGCGCCTGCAGGTAAGGAACGTGGACGAGTACGTCGAAATCATGGACAACCTGAAGCTGCCCAGTCCGAAACTGATGGATGTCGCTGTGCCGGCCAACCTGCGTTGCGGTGTCATCGACGACAGCTGAGGGTGGTCGAGGCCGCGTCGCGCGACTGGCTCTGAGTGATGTCCCTCAGGGAATGTGTTCCAATAGTGAGGCGAGAGGAGCGCCATCACCAGAACCTTATACGTAGTCTGGCGCCTGATTGGGACGACTTTAGATGGACGTACTGCTGCTTTCGCGAATCCAGTTCGGCTTCACGATCGGATTCCACATCCTGTTTCCCACGCTGACCATCGGGCTGGCCTGGTTTCTGGTCTTCTTCGAAGCGCGCTATCGGCGCAGTGGTCGCGATCACTGGATCGAGCTGTACCGGTTCTGGGTCAAGATATTTGCGCTCACTTTCGGCATGGGCGTGGTGTCTGGGCTGGTCTTGTCCTACGAGATCGGAACCAACTTCTCTCGATTCTCGGAAATGGCCGGCCCGGTCATGGGACCGCTGCTGTCGGTCGAAGTGCTGACGGCATTCTTTGTCGAGGCGGGCTTCCTCGGCATCATGCTGTTCGGCTGGAACAAGGTCGGCCCCCGTTTGCATTTTCTGGCCACGCTGCTGGTTGCTCTCGGCACGACCAACTCCGCGTTCTGGATACTCTCGGCCAACAGCTTCATGCATACGCCTCAGGGCGCTGAATGGGTGGATGGGCGGCTGGTTCCGGTTGACTGGATGGCGGTCATCTTCAATCCGTCGTTTCCTTACCGGCTGGTGCACATGCTGCTGGCCTCTGTGCTCACCGCATCACTGGTGATTGCGGGTGGTTCTGCTTGGTGCCTGAGCCGAAAGATCTATCGTGATGCGGGTTTGACCGGGCTGAAGACTGCGCTCGCCGTGTTGGCACTGGTGGCGCCACTGCAGATCGCGGTGGGTGATATGCATGGCTTGCAGGTCCGCGAGCACCAGCCCATGAAGGTCGCGGCCATGGAGGGCCTGTGGCAGACCACCCGGGGCGCGCCGTTGGTCCTGTTCGCCCTGCCGGATCAGGACGCGCAGGAGAATCGCTTCGAACTGAAGGTGCCGAAGCTTGCCAGCCTGATTCTGACCCATGACCTTGACGGCGAAGTGCAGGGCTTGAATGAGGTGGTGCGCGAGGACCAGCCGCCGGTGACGCCGGTATTCTTCGGATTCAGGTTGATGGTGGGTCTGGGGTTCTGGTTTCTGCTGCTGGGCGCAGCCGGAGTCTGGTGTTGGTATCGAGGCACGCTGGAGCGGTCGCCGTGGCTGCAGCGCGCATTGATGGTGTCCACGCCGCTGGGTTTTGTTGCGACGTTGGCGGGCTGGATCGTCGCCGAAACCGGCCGCCAGCCCTGGACGGTACAGGGGATGATCCGCACGGCTGACAGCGTGTCGCCGATCGCAGCCTCAGCGGTAGCGGTGTCCTTGGCGCTGTTCGTGGTGGTCTACTGCCTGCTGTTTGCGGCCTATCTGTACTTCGTGCTCGCCCTGGTGCGTAAGGGGCCGGCATTGCCGAAGAAGCATCTGGATGCAATCCGTGGCGCGCGTCCGGGTGAGCTGCTGGTAGAGGGGCCGGCGGATCTGGGCGAGGGGAACGGCTGATGGATCTCTCACTGATACTGGCCGGAGTGATCGTCTTTGGCGTCGGTGCGTACGTCATTCTTGACGGATTTGATCTTGGTGTTGGGATCCTGTTTCCATTCATGCCCAGTGACGCGATGCGCGACACGGCAATCAACAGCATCGCACCGGTCTGGGATGGCAACGAAACCTGGCTGATCCTCGGAGGCGCCGTTCTGTTCGGCGCGTTTCCGCAAGCTTATGCGCTGGCGCTGCCCGCCTTCTATATTCCGATCATGATGCTGTTGTTCGCGCTGATCTTTCGCGGCGTCGCCTTTGAGTTCCGCATCAAGGCGCTACACAGCAAGCGACTGTGGACGCGCGCCTTCGTGGCCGGTTCGACGTTGGCGGCCTTTGCCCAGGGCCTGTTGCTGGGCGGATTGCTGGAAGGTGTGAAACTGGCGCCGGGCCCGGCGGGGTCCGGGATAAGCTTGCAGTTTGCTGGCGGCGCGTTTGACTGGCTGACACCGTTTTCGATCGTGACCGGCTTCGGAGTCGTTGGCGGCTACGCTTTGCTGGGTGCAACCTGGCTCAACATGAAGACGGTAGGGGAGCTGCGCCAGTGGTCGCGCCGGGCAGCGCGTCTGGCGTTGCTCATCTCGGTGTTTGCGCTGGCCGTGGTCAGCATCTACACGCCGCTGAAGTTTCCTTACATTGCCGAACGCTGGTTTGGCAACATGCACTGGCTGAGCCTGTCGCCGATACCGCTGGCGACCGTTGCTGTCGCTTTCTCGCTGTATCGCGAGCTCAAGCACGACGCGCACTATCCGCCATTCTTTTATGCCATCGCACTGTTCATGCTGGGCTATCTAGGCATCGGCATCAGTTTGTGGCCGCACATCCTGCCGCCCGATCTGAGCATCTGGCAGGTGGCCGCG
>JBFJKG010000232.1:0-4155 GCA_041635075.1 Solimonas sp. | reverse complement strand
GCGCCGCGGTCGTCAGGACTGCGGAAACTGCTGCCCCGGCGTTGATCGCGAGATTTCCAGTTCTGCCGGCGTCATGTCTGCCGGCACATCTGCAAACAGCGGCGTGCTCAGGTAGCGCTCGCCGGTATCCGGCAGCATGCACAGGATGTTCGCGCCCTTGGGCGCATCGGCGCACACGCGTAGCGCAGCAGCAAAGGTGCCGCCGGCGCTGATGCCGACAAAGATGCCTTCCTTGCGGGCAAGCTCGGCTGAGCAGCGCAGCGCGTCCTCTCCCGGCACCGGAATCACGCGGTCGATCTTGGTGGAGCGGATGGCGTCGGCAGTGATCTTGGGGATGAAGTCCGGGGTCCAGCCCTGCATCGGATGTGGCTTGAACGCGGCGTGCGGGGCCGAAGGCGAGCCGTCGGCGTTACGCGGTTGCTCCAAGCCGCTACCCAGCAGCGGCGCATCAGCAGGCTCGCAGACGACGATCTTGGTTTCCGGCCGCTCCTGAGCGAGCACCCTCGCCACGCCGTTGAGGGTGCCACCGGTGCCGTAGCCGGTGACCCAGTAATCCAGCCGCTCGCCCTGGAAGTCGGCCAGAATCTCGCGTGCGGTGGTGCGCGCGTGGACATCCGGATTGGCCTCATTCTCGAACTGGCGGGTAAGAAACCAGCCATGCGCCTTGGCCAACTCCACCGCCTTGGTGACCATGCCGTAGCCACGGCCGGCCGCAGGCGTCAGCACGACCCTGGCCCCGAGAAAGCGCATCAGCTTGCGACGCTCCACGCTGAACTGCTCGGCCATTGTCACGACCAGCGGATAGCCCTTGGCGGCGCAGACCATCGCCAGCCCGATACCGGTGTTGCCGCTGGTCGCCTCGATAACGGTCTGTCCGGGCTTGAGCTGACCGGATTTCTCAGCGGCCTCGATCACCCCCAGCGCCAGACGGTCCTTTACCGATCCCAGTGGATTGAAGGCCTCGACCTTGACGTAGAGATTGACGCCGGCAGGTGCCAGCCGGTTGATGCGTACAACCGGCGTATTGCCGATGGTCTCGAGGATGCTCTGGTATTTGCTCACGTGAACGCTCCGAGATGAATGCGGCTCTCCCCAGCATACCCAAAGTCCGGGGGCAGCCGCCTGTTCAGGCCCGCGTGACCACAACCTCCAGATATTCCCCGGGCACCACCATGGTGCCGTCACCCGAGCGATTGAACCGGCCAACCAGCGCCAGCAGATCGTGCTCCAGCTCGGCCTGCGCGGGCGCATCGAGTGCAGCGAACGCTTTCAGCGTAGGCCCGTACCAGGTCCTGAATACCTCCAGCCAGTGCTCGGGCGAGCGGTAGCGAAAGACAAACAGACGCTCGGCAGCCTTGACCGAATGGGCGCCGGCCTCGAACAGCTCCGCCAGACGCTTACGCGTCCCCCACACCGCTGGCGACGGTGCGCCGGCAGGCGGTGGGCGATGGCGGCCGATGACCTTGAACAACTGGCCAATGAATCCGTCTGGCGTCCAGTTGGCAAGGCCGATCTTGCCGGCCGGCTTGCACACGCGCAGCAGTTCAGCGGCCGCGCGCTCGTGATCGGCAGTGAACATCACGCCAAAGGTCGAGACCACCACGTCGAAGCTGGCATCGGCGTAGGGCAAGGCCTCGGCATCGGCTTCCTGGCACTGCAGCGCCAAGCCTTCGGCGCGTGCGCGCTCGGCGGCACGCGCCAGCAGCGCCGGAACATAATCGGTTGCTGTCACCTCGCACCCGCGGCGGGCGGCGGCGAGCGCGACGTTGCCATTGCCGGCGGCCACATCCAGCACGCGCTGCCCGGAGCGCAGGTCCAGCGTCTCGCACAGGTTCTCCCCGACGATTTGCAGTGTCGTTCCCACCACCGCGTAGTCGCCTGCGGACCAGGCACTCTGCTGCTGCCCCTTGAGACCTTGCAGCTTCACCGACGGGGCCGGGGCGGCAGCGTCCGGTGTGACGATCGCGGAGTTCATCATCCATTCTCCATGTCAGGTGCAGGCCGGCGGCCCGCCCTCAGGTAGGGCCGCCGGTCGTTTGCCGATTACTTGGCCGCAGGCTCGGACGGATGCGCGTCCAGCGGTGCCACGAAGGCGATGAACAGCACGCAGGGTGCGCCCTTGGCACAGACCGCCTGATGGGATCGCTTCGCCGGCCCGTAGGCATAGCTGCCGGTCGTCAGCCGGGTAGTTTTCTGGCCCTCGTAGGTCACATCCAGCACGCCGGAGACCAGCACCATGCGCTCGGGGGAGCTATGCCAGTGCGCCGGAATCGTGAAACCACCCGGCACTTTGAAGAACACATCGACATTGGGCTGCGCCGGGTCACCATGCACGACCGCGATCTCGCAGCCCTTGGGAATGAACGGCGGGCACGGACCCCATTGCAGGCCCGCATCCTCATGGGTGTAGGCCAGCGCTGGCTCGGACGCTGCCTTCTCGGCCTTGTCCGCCATTGCCAGGGGGCTGAGCACCAGCGCGGAAACCATCAGCAAACTCATGAGCTTGGACATCGTCGTTCTCCTTTGATCCGGGTGTGGGTCGGGGATCCGCTTGGTTGCACGTCCGGTGCAGCCGCATACTGCATTTCCCCGATTGCCAGGGACGGTAACGACCGAGCGTGGAGGAGAGCGTGTGAGCCGTCGTGGTATTGACCAAGGAAAGGAGCGCGCCGACGTAGCAGCCGCCTCGACTGGTCTGCGGCTGGAGTTGCTGGGTCCGTTCCGCCTGAGCCGTGACGGCCAGCCCTTAACGCTGCCGGCATCGCGCAAGCTGCGCGCGTTGTTCGCCTACCTCGCGCTCGCGCCGCGCGCACAGGGACGCAGCCAGCTCTGCGACCTGTTGTGGGAAACACCCAAGGACCCGCGCGGCGAGCTGCGCTGGTGTCTTTCCAGAATCCGGCACGTGATCGACCAGCCCGACCGGACCCGCGTCATCACCGAGCACGACGCGATCGCACTCGACCTTGATGGTTTCGATATCGATGTGCGCGACGTTACCCAGGCAACGCAGGCCGGGCTGGATGCGCTGCCGCTGGAACGTCTGCAGGCACTTGCGGCGCTGTACCGAGGCGACTTTCTTGAGGGACTGGACGTCGGCGACAGTCCGTCGTTCGGTAGTTGGCTGACGGCCCAGCGCCGACGCCTGCGCGGCAGTCACATCGCCCTGCTGGAGCAACTCGCCACCCGCTTGCCCGCCGAGCAGGCGCACGGCGCGTTGGAGGCCTGGCTGCAACTCGCCCCGTTCGACCAGCGCGCGCACGGGCGGCTGTTGACGACGCTCGCGCAAGCTGGTCACGTCCGCGAGGGCGAGGAACATCTGGCGGCGACTGCCGCGCAGTTTGAAGCCGAGGGCCTGGACTGGACGCCGGTACGCGACGCCTGGCGTGCCGCCAGGGCTGCGGCCGAACGCCCGCACCGCGGCACGGTGGCGCTTACCGTACCCAGCCCGCTACTCGAGGAAGAACCGGCGCGTGTGGCCGCGCGGCGCGCGTCCATCGCCGTGATGCCATTTGCGGATGAATCCGCTGCGCCGCGCCAGCATGGCGGCGCCGCCGACGCGCTGGCGCACGACGTCATCACCCGCCTGTCCAAGCTGCGCAGCCTGTTCGTGATCGCGCAGGGCAGCGCCTTCGCCCTGCACGAACGGCGTATCGGCCCCGAGGAAGCCGGGCGCATGCTCAATGTCGACTATGTGTTGAGCGGCTCGCTGCAACGCCTCGGCACTCGCTTCCGTGTGGCCGTCGAGCTGACCGAAACGCGCAGCGCACGAATCATCTGGTCAGAAATTCTCAACTACCCGCTGGACGATGCGTTTCTGGTGCTGGACGAAATCGGCAACAAGATAGTGGCGTCGGTCGCCGGCGAGATCGAAACCATCGAGCGCGAGCGCGCCATCCTGCGGCCGCCAAACTCGCTCGACGCCTGGGAGGCGCATCATCGCGGCCTGTGGCACATGTACCGCTTTACCCGTGCCGACAATGAACAGGCGCAGCACTTCTTCAAGACCGCAGTGAGGCTGGACCCCAGCTTTTCGCGCGCCTATGCCGGGCTGTCGTTCACCCACTTCCAGAGTGCCTTCCAGGGCTGGGCCCCGCGCCAGCCTGAGATCGAACGCGCCTTCGAAAGCGCCGGGCAAAGCATGATGGCGGACGACCG
>JBFJKG010000231.1:0-4167 GCA_041635075.1 Solimonas sp. | reverse complement strand
GAACCGGACACCCCCTAGGCTTCGTGATGCAAGCGGCTTAGCGCAGCAGCTCCGCTGTCAGCGGCTGCGCGAGTATCCATAGCCCGGTCACGGTAAAGCCGATCATCAGGATCAGCATCGGTAGCTGGCTGAGTAGCGCTTGGCCTCGCGACGGCCAGATGCGCAGCGCGACGCGGTGGGCCACGTACACACTGACGATATGCCCAAGCAGGATCAACCCGACCTGGCTGTGCCACACCAGCCCCATGCTCGGCAGAATGGGCGCGCGTAACAGCGTAGCGGTGCCAAACAGGTCCCAGCCCCAACCGAACGGATCCGACAGCAGGCTGATGATCTTCAGACCTTGCGTCAATGCCAGCGTCGCGTAGTGCGTCATGTGATACACCAGCGCAATTGGCAACAAGGTGTAGCCGAAGTCCAGCGCCAGATCCCGCACAGAGCGCGTGCTGCGCGTCAGCAGCTTGGCAAGCGCCATGCAGAGTATGTAAGCGCCCAGGTAGATGAATGGCGAGGCCAGCAACCAGAACGTTTCCCATGCGATGTACCACGGCCGCAGCACCGGATACGCCAGGATCGGCGCCTTGCCGGCCAGCGCGGTGACGATGCCGCTGGGATCACGCCAGAACAGGCCCACCCACCATTGCGTCGCACGCAAGCCATCGAACGCGGTGGTGGACAGCATCGCCAGTGCAAAGATCACGACACTGATGCGCTGAGGGCGATGCTCCATCAGTCCGGAAAAGGGTGCGCGCCAGCGCAGGTGGATCGCTTGATCGGACTCGCTACGCTGCCAGCGCAGCGGTGCCATCAAGCCGATCAAGCGGAGGTAAACCGAGAACAGCTCGCAGTGACGGAACCATGCGGTGGTGCCAACCAGCCACACACCGAACAGGTTGAGCAGGCTGTATCCGAACAGCATCGAAGCCAGCGGCGACGGCTTGCCATGGCCAAAAAGCTCAAACCAGATCAGGGCCATGTACAGCACCAGTGCCGGCCACATGCCCAGGCGCTCCGGATAGCGCAAGCGTCCGGCGCCATAGCCGCGTAGCAATCGGCCCAGCGCATCTGCCATCACCCGCCACGGATTCAGCGCGGCATAGACGTTGCCGCACAGCGCGGTGAAGTAGGTGAACGCCAGCAGAAACACGACCCAGAAGCCGGTCATGCTGAAGTTGCGGTAAGGGTCGCGATTGCCCCACCAGCCGGTGGCGATGCTTAGCAGCAGCATCGCTACGCTGACCAGCTTCAGCGCGGGCAGCAGCCGCTGTAGCGGGCCCAAGCCAACGCCACTACGGGCGACAGGCGCCCGACGCTCGTCCTCCGGGGCGGGCGCGGTCGCGAAGTACGCAGCCAGTACGAAGGACAGCAGCAAGGCTGCACCGGCAGCCCAGGCGTACAGCCAGAACGGTACCGGCAGATTGTAGAGCCGGCCAAAGCCGTGGGCAGCGGCGCTGGCCGGCAGCGTCAGTGCCGCCAGCGCCAGTACGCCGCGCCCACGAGCATTCAAGCGTATGCCCGTGGACGCTGACATCAGCAGCCGCTCAAGCGCTGCTTACGGCGTCGGATTCTGCCGAGCTGCGGCCGAAGCCTGCAGCGTCTGTTCCCACATCTGCAGATACGTTTCGGCAGAGTTGTAGAGCGCCGTGGTGGCTTCCTCGCCGCCCTCGATCCGCACTTCCTCGACGATGTCGGCTACGAGGCCATAGTTGGCCATGCCGACTTCATCCATGTTCCAGCTCTGACCGCCGGGGATCGACAGCATCTCCACCTTCAGCGGCGCAATGCCGGCAGCGGCAAACTGCGGCCCCCAGCCCGGCCCCTGGAACAGGGTGAACGGATACTGGATGGGTTCAGTGCCCGCGCCACGTGGGCGGGGCAGATTGTGCAGGCCGTTGGCGTCGGCGCCATAGCCGACCGAGAACGGACGGCTGGTGCCGGAGTTCTGCCAGATCGGCTTCATCTTTTCCAGGAACGCTACGAAGTCCTTACCGTTCGGTAGCGCCGGATAGATGATGCCGCCCTGGCGAATCATCTGTTCTGCCTGCGCGTTGCTGATGCCGCCGTGTCCGCCGTGTCCAGAGACCATCGGGTAGTTCGGCGTGAGCTTCTTGGCCTCGTCCAGCATGTACTGCTTGCTCTTGATCTCGGCGTGGTCGATATCAAGAATGAAGCCCTTCTTCATGATCTTGTCGATCGCGTACTTGCCGAGGTCGGTCACGGTGCGCGCGTTGCACTGACGTCCTGGCCCATAGACGGGCAGCACGCCATTGGCCAGGTCGGTGATGATCTGGGTAATCGGGTCCGTGAACTCGGTGATAGCCGCGGTTTCCATGACCGCGCCGGCTTCGTATAGGAAGTTCGGACCTTCACCGCCGTCTTCGCAGGGGTAGGTCTTCCAGAAGCCAAGCGTGTCGGTGAAGCCGACGTAGTTCAGTACCGAGCTGAAGATGCCGGTGCCGCCGAGCGCGCTATCGACGTCGTGGTAAGGAAACACCTGGCGTACGCCCAGTTCCCAGACCTCATCGATCTCACGGTCGATATCTTCCTTGGTGCAGTCGCTGACTTCGCCGCCGCCGGGCAGGAACTGCACGCGGCAATGGAAGATGTTGGAGAACTCCAGGCCGGGTATGACAGCGAGCTTGCCGTCCGCAATTACGGTGCGCGCTTCAGTGGGGTCCTTGACGATACGGAACCAGCCCTTGCCCGGACCGCCTTCCTGCGCGTCGATGTACTTCTCAATGTCATACAGATACTCGACCTGCTTGGTGCCCACGCCCATATCAACGCAGTCGGCCTGTTTGTCGCCGACGGTCAGTTGAGCGATGTTGCATAGCGCCTCGATGCTGGTGCCATGGACAGACATCGTGCGCAGCCCCGCCTTGTAGGCGCGCTCCACCCAGCGGTAGTACATCTGCTGATGCAGCTGCGAGTCGCGCTGCGGCCAGCCGATGAAGGTCGGCCAGCCGACGGTGTCATGCGTTTGCAGCGGGTCTTGATCAAGGATGATGTTCTCGGCGCTGAGGATGCCGTCAGGACCGTGCATCACTTCGCAGTTATCCAGTGCCGCCGGCACGCCAAAGCGGTTGACTGCATGCCCGTACATCACGCCACCGGCCGAGGGACCGCGGTCGCCGGTACCATCGGACATGTCCGAGCCCATCGCCATGTGCGCGTGTACTTCCGCAAAGCCGATCACCGGTGCCTGCGCACTCTTGTTCTTGAACGTCGGGGTATCAATGCCGACTGGCATTTCCGGGTACTCGCTGCAGCCGTTGGCCGGCTCGAAGCTCAGCACGGCGGCACTGCTGCCCAGCAACAGCTTGCCGGCGCCGTCGGTTGCCAGCGACTGACCCTGCACCGTGGCGGTGTAGCGGCCACCGTCGCCCTCTACTGTCCAGTCTGAACCATCGTCCGGCGTGCTCTGGGCGCTGACAGCCGAACCATCGCCCGTCATCAGCATGCGGTCAGCGGTATAGAACAGGTAGCGGCCGAGGGCAGAGGGCTTCATGTAGAAGCGCTCGGCGCTGGCGGCGTCGCCGCCGTTGGCGACAAAGTTGGCGCCATTGCGCACGGTATACGCGCCGTTGGCCTTGAGCACGAAACAACGATTGGCCATGTCGTAGCGCGTAACCGGCGGGGCTTTGGAGCCACCGCTGGTCCGTGGCGGCTCGGAAGACTGGCAACCGGACAACGCCACCGCAATGGCCAGCATTGACAGCCAGCCCTGATACGAAATCGACTTCATAACCTCTCCCCGGGGTGTGCGGCTTACAGCGCCGACAGTAGTGGGCAAATTATGCGCGCATTACCCCATGGGCGAAGTAGTAAAGATCGCCTTCTTGCAGTCTGTGTTTCCCCTACAGCGATGCCGCGCTGCGAGCCTCAGCCGCGAGCTTTACACTGCGACTGGCGCACGCTAGGGCGCGCACCCCCTGAGTCGAGCCACCAGCGGGCCATCGCTGTCGATCTCGATTGCCGCACTGCAGCTGATTCGTGCGCGCGCCGGGTCGATCGTGACCGTGGCGATGTTGCGGGCCCGGATCACCAGCCGGTTCTCTGTCGCTGCCGGCTCTGGTGCGCGCCATTCGAGCAGTCGGCGGGTGTAGGGTGCGGGCTCATGGTAGCCACCGCTCAGCACGCCATTGCTTTGCGCGATGGACAGCGGCG
>JBFJKG010000230.1:0-4178 GCA_041635075.1 Solimonas sp. | reverse complement strand
CTCGAACGCCGCAAGCAGATCTGTGCACGCGCCTACAAGATACTGGTCGAGCAGGTCGGCTTTCCGGCCGAGGACATCATTTTCGACCCCAACGTGTTTGCGATCGCGACCGGCATCGCCGAACACAACAACTACGGCGTCGATTTCATCGAGGCTACGCGCTGGATCAAGCAGAACCTGCCGGGCGCGAAGATTTCCGGCGGCGTTTCGAACGTGTCGTTCAGCTTCCGCGGCAACAACCCGGTGCGCGAGGCCATTCACTCGGTATTCCTGTACCACGCCATCAAGGCCGGCATGGACATGGGCATCGTCAACGCTGGCGCACTGGTGGTCTATGACGAGCTGGACCCGGAGCTGCGCGAACGCATCGAGGATGTTGTGCTCAACCGGCGCGAGGACGGCACCGAACGGCTGCTGGAGATCGCCAGCAAGTTCAAAGGCGACGGCAGCAAGCCCGAGGTTGCGGATGAGGTCTGGCGCAGCCTGCCGGTCAGGGAGCGCATCAAGCACGCGCTGGTAAAGGGCCTGGATGCCAACGTCGAGGCGGACACCGAAGAGCTGCGCGCCGAACTCGCGGCTGAGGGCAAGCGGCCAATCGAAGTCATCGAGGGGCCGTTGATGGACGGCATGAACGTGGTTGGCGACCTGTTCGGCGCCGGCAAGATGTTCCTGCCCCAGGTCGTCAAGTCCGCTCGGGTGATGAAGAAGGCCGTGGCCTATCTGATTCCGTTCATCGAGGCGGAGAAGAAGCCTGGCGATGTGGAAAAGGCCAAGGGCAAGATCGTCATGGCCACCGTCAAGGGCGATGTCCACGATATTGGCAAGAACATCGTGGGCGTCGTGCTCCAGTGCAATAACTACGATGTGGTTGATCTCGGGGTCATGGTGCCGGCGCAGAAGATTCTGGACGCGGCCAAGGCGGAAAAGGCGGACATCATCGGCCTGTCCGGGCTGATCACGCCGTCCCTGGACGAGATGGTCAACATGGCCAAGGAGATGCAGCGGCAGGGATTTGAGCTGCCGCTGATGATCGGTGGTGCCACGACCTCGCGAGCACACACCGCGGTCAAGATTGATCCCGCCTACGCACACGGCGTGGTCTGGGTGAAGGACGCATCGCGTTCGGTGCCTACTGCCGCAGCCTTGCTGTCGGCGGAGCAGAAGCCGGCGTTGCTGGCCGAGATCAAGAAGGAGTACGACGGCATCCGCGAGCGGCACGCCAGCAAGAACCGTCAGGAGAAGTATCTGACCCTGGCGGCCGCCCGCGCCAACAAAACTCCGATCGACTGGTCCACCTACCGGCCGATGAAGCCGCGCATGCTGCTGCAGCAGGATCACGACGTCTGCGAGGGCCCGGCCTGCGATCACACTCGGCATGCAGGCGGCGTGCAGCATGTGCGCGTGTTCAAGGACTACCCGCTGTCCGAGCTCCGCGAGTACATCGACTGGCAGCCGTTCTTCATCGCCTGGGAGCTCAAGGGTCGCTACCCCGATCTGCTGAACAATCCCGTGAGTGGGGAGGCCGCGCGCAAGCTCAAGCAGGATGCAGATGCGATGCTGGACCGCCTGATCGCCGAGAAGTGGATCACGGCGTCCGGCGTGTTCGGCTTGTTCCCTGCCGCGCAGGTCGGTGACGACGACATCGAGGTTTACGCTGATGAATCGCGCAGCGCCGTACTGACACGATTGCATGCTCTGCGGCAGCAGGGGGAGCATCGCGACGGCGTGCCAAACCGCTGTCTGGCGGATTACATCGCCCCCAAGGACAGCGGCCTGCAGGATTATGTGGGCGCGTTTGCGGTGACTGCCGGTTTGGGATGCCTCGACAAGGTTATGGCTTTCAAGAAGGACAACGACGACTACAGCGCGATCCTGCTGGAGTCGCTGGCCGATCGCCTGGCCGAGGCTTTCGCCGAGCGCATGCACCAGCGGGTGCGCAAGGACTTCTGGGGTTACGCCAGCGACGAGCATCTGGACAACGCCGCGCTGATTGATGAGAAGTACCACGGCATCCGCCCCGCTCCGGGGTACGCCGCCTGTCCGGAACACACCGAAAAGCAGACGCTATGGCAACTGCTGGATGTCGAGAACAACACCGGCATGCAGCTGACTGAGAGCATGGCCATGTGGCCAGGGGCTTCGGTTTCCGGCTGGTACTTTGCGCATCCGCAGTCGCAGTATTTTGTGGTTGGTCGCATCAACAAGGAGCAGGTTGCGGACTATGCCCGGCGCAAGTCCTGGGATCTGGCCACTGCCGAGAAGTGGCTGGCCCCCAATCTGGGGTACGAGCCGGAGGATTGATCCGCAATCGCGCGTGACTGCTCGCTGAGCGATAAGCCCGCGTGGCCCCGCGCCGGGGCTGGTCTCCACAATCGCCGGCGCTACGAACGCATGCTGCGTCAGGTCAGATTCCGGTGCCGCATGCGGCCATCTGGCGGGCGGCTCGCGCTGGCGACACCCGGATTCTGTATCTTTGCTCGGGTCCCGGGAATAATGTCGCTATGAACAAGCCGCCACTGGAAAAGAAGCGCGACTGGCTGGAGCCCCCTGACTGGTGGAAGCAGTGGCGACCGCTGCGCTGGCTCGCCGGCCTAGTGATGGTCATCGCCGTGCTGTCATGGCTGCAACCGCTGTTCGCGCCGGACGACTCGGCCTGGGTCGAAGAACCTGTGCGTCCGCCGCCGCGTTCGACGGTGGTTGCCGAGTCCTCCGCGGCTGGAGCAGACCAGGGCGAACCGAAAAGCGGCGAGCATCCGGCGCTTGCCGTCGAGGCCGCCGCCAAGGAGTCGGCGCCAGCGACAATCGCGCCGCCACCCGCCGCGACAGCCCAGGCTCGCGGGGCGGAAGACCCGTCGTCAAAAGTGCCGGCTGCTGAGGTGGCGGCTGCGCCAACTCAGCCGACGCCGCCACCGGTGGCCGCGACCGCTGTCCCCGATGCCGCCCCGGCCGCAGTTGCTCCCGAACCAGCCCCTGCCGTGACGGAAGAAGCGGATGTCGTGACGGCGCCACCCCCGGCGGCAGAGATAGAGGCCGATGCCGAGTTGGCGACCCTGGAGGCCCAGGAGACTCGCGACTATCGGGCGTTTACCGAGCGACTGCCGAATCCGGTCAGGTTGATCGCCCAGTTCGACAGCTACAGCAGTGTGGACCGCGTGTTCACCAGCCTGGTGGCTGAAAACTACGCGCCGGTTCAGGAGTCCAATCATGCCAAGGTGCGTAGCGGGGTCCCGCCGCGCGATCTGGATTTGCTCAGAGTGAAGGCTTATCGCCACCTGGGCGTCGAAGGCACGCTGGAGCTCCTGTTCTTCAATGATCGGCTGTATCAGACTGATTTCGAGCCGGGGAATGCGGAGGCGTATCAGAGCGCGTTGCGCAAGGCGGTCCCGCAGCTGCCGCGCGAGCGCAGTGGTCGCTCGGAGTACAGCGAAGGCCCGTTGCGGGTAGCGAGCAGCGTTGATCTCGCAGTCAGTGAGGTTGGTGCAGCGTTGCGTACGCGGCCCTTTGTGCTTTGGCAGGACACCCGGCTGATCGAGCAGCGCGACACCTGGGATAAGCGATTCTCCGCTAAGCCCTGAAAACAAAACGCCCGGCAGGTGCCGGGCGTTTGGAAGGCGGATGCCGCCAGGTCGCTTCAGTGCTGATGGCCGCCGGGGCCGTGCACATGGCCGTGCTCGAGTTCTTCGGCCGATGCTGCGCGCACGTCTGCAATTTCCACATCGAAGTTCAGCGTTTCACCGGCCAGCGGATGGTTGCCGTCTACCGTGACCATGTCGCCGGCAACGCCGGTTACGGTGACGCGCATCGGCCCCTGTGAGCCCTGGGCCTGAAAGCTCATGCCAGGCTTGATGTCATTGATGCCCTGGAAGGCGCGCCGCGGCACCTGCTGGATCAGGTTGGGATTGTGTTCACCATAGCCTTCGTTGGGCGCGACCTTGACCTGAAGCTTGTCGCCCGCCCGCTTGCCCGCCAGCGCTTTTTCGAGTCCCGGGATGATGTTGCCGCCACCCTGGATGTAGGCAAGCGGTTCGGCTCCACGAGAGCTGTCGAGGACCTCGCCCTTGTCATTGGTCAGGGTGTAATGCATCAGCACGACGTGCTGGTCGGCGATTTCCATGGCGGCTTCCGGATAAAAAATGAGGGACGATGCTATCAGATGAGCGCTGTTGAGTCTGTTTGCG
>JBFJKG010000229.1:0-4180 GCA_041635075.1 Solimonas sp. | reverse complement strand
GCCGGGAATACGCACCAGCTGGCTGTCGCGCACCGCGTGAATCGCAGCCGTATGTGGCTCGCCCGATAACGCGCCGATCTCCCCTATGGGCTCCAGCCGCGCGATGCTGCCGATCACCGCGCCGTCCGGCCGTGTGGCTATCAGGCGGCCGTTGGCAACGATGTAGATGTTCTCCGGTCGGCTGCCGACCTCGATCAGCGCACGGCCACTGGGAATGTCCACACGCTCTGCACGCGCCGCCAGACTGTCCAAGGCTTCGGGACTGAGGCCGGAGAACAGCGGGCATTGCGCGAGTACCGTGCGTGCATCCATGAGAGCAAGTCGTTCGTGGCGTAGGGCGCTGGCCGCGTGGGGCAAGCAGCGTGCATCATGCGGCATGCGCCTCATTCTGTGCAGCCTGCTGCTGTGTTCGTGGGCCCTGCCCGCGACGGCAGTTACGCGGGTCGAGCTGAGCGCCGGCCGCGCGGAGGGGCCGGGCTGGGTTGCGAAGGCGCTGCAGGCAGACTGGGACTTGGAGCAGGGCATCAAGGTGTCCGTTGGCCAGGTCAGCCAGCTGCACCCTCTGCTTGAACCCCTGCAGCTGCATGTGGCCTGCTCCCGGCTCGAGAGCCGCGAGGATCTGAGCTGCCGCGGCGGGACGCTCATTGTGAGATCGGCCGAGTCGCTATCGGCAACCGCCAGCTTTGAACTACGGCTGCGCACCCTCGATCACTGGCAGCTGAAGCTGCGCAAGGCCAGCGCACAGGTCAGCTACAACAGCACCGATGGACGGATTGCCGCTGACAGGCTGCAGATGACCGCTTCCGGCCACCTGACCCGCGCAGATTCCGTCTTGAACGGTTCGGTGCACCTCGACAGCGCAGCGGGACAGGCCTACCTGGAGCCGGTGTTCATGGACTTCAGCCAGCAACCGGCGGCGTTGACTGCCGACGCCGTCTGGCCAGGCGGCGCGCGACCAGTTGAGCTGAACGCCAGCTGGTCCCAGCCCACGCTCGGAAACCTGCAGCTTCGCGGTACGGCGATGCCGACAGCGCCGACCGCCCAGCACCAGCTGCAGCTCGAACTGCGACAGGGCCGCCTGGCACCACTCACCGAAACGCTGTTGGTGCCGCTATTGGCCGGAACACGGTTTGGTGACCTCAACGCGTCGGGCACCGTGGAGGGCGCCGTCGCGCTGCACAATGGCCAGCCGCAGACAGCAAGCTTGCGTATCAACGACGCCCGCATCGGTAGCGACCAGCTCGGCATGCAGCTGCGCGGGCTGGCAGGCGAGGCCTATTGGGCGGCCGGCGGCGAAGCTGCCCCCTCGCAACTCCAGTGGAGTGACGGCACCGTCGGGGCGCTACCGCTGGGAGCCTCGCAGCTGCGGTTCATCGCCCTACCTCAAGGGGTGCGACTAACTGCCCCACTGCGACTCCCGGTGCTGGACGGTGCGCTCAATGTGCGGTCGCTGGAACTCGACGGCCTCGGCGGCAGCAA
Source organism: Solimonas sp. (assembly GCA_041635075.1). Classification (GTDB taxonomy): domain Bacteria; phylum Pseudomonadota; class Gammaproteobacteria; order Nevskiales; family Nevskiaceae; genus Solimonas. The sequence continues at coordinate 2,701 of JBFJKG010000229.1, read as the reverse complement.
TCCCAGCGCGGACTTCAACGCCGAGCTTGAGCCGCTGGACCTGGCACTGCTCGGGCGCAGCCTCGGCTGGCCCGCATTCGGTGGCCGCCTGTCGGGACGACTGCCCGGACTGCGCCTGCGTGATCGTGAGCTGTCGCTGGACGGCACGCTCAGTGCCCAGGTCTTCGATGGCGAGATCACCGTCAGCGGCCTGCGCGTGCTCGACCCGTTTGGCGTACTGCCGCGGGTTCGCGGCGACCTCACGCTGCGCCGCCTTGATCTGGAGGCCATGACCGGCGCCTTTGCCTTCGGCCGCATTACCGGACGCCTCGACGGCGAGGTCACCGGCCTGCGCCTACTCGGCTGGCGGCCGGTGGCCATGAAGGCCAAGCTTTACAGCACGCCCGGAGACAAGACCCGCAAGCGGATCTCGCAGCGGGCCATCGACAATATCTCCTCGATCGGCGGGGGGCCGACCGGCCTGCTGTCGCGCGGCGCGTTGAGCTTGTTTGAAGATTTTGCCTACGCGCGCATGGGCTGGAGCTGTGTGCTCGAGAACGGAATCTGCACGATGGCCGGCGTAGGGCCAGCAGCACGGGGAACCGGGTACATTCTGGTCGAAGGCCGTCTCCTGCCACGAATTGATGTCATCGGCCACTCACGCAGGGTGGACTGGGATGTCTTCATCAGGCAACTGGCCAGCGTGCGCGGCGCCGAGGGTGTGGAAGTGCGCTGACCCGCGCGGTCACGCGGTCGCGCGGCGTTTCGTTCACCTGTGGTTCAGTGACAGCGCAGGGAAGCGGCCTATACTTTCCAACCCCGTTCCCGTCACGGATTACCCATGAAAACCTGGTTGCCCGTTAGTCTTGCAGCGGCTGGCGCCGCCCTAGTGGCCTGCGTCACGATCAACGTGTACTTTCCCGCGGCCGCCGCCGAGAAAGCGGCGGACCGCATCATCGACGATGTCTGGGGACAGCAACCGCAGAGCGTAGCGCCACCCGCGGCAACCCCTACCTCCGGCCTCGGCAGCAAACCGCTGCTGGTGGTGTTGCTGGATGCGATCGTGCCAGTAGCGCATGCGCAGCCGACCCCCGATATCGACGCTTCATCACCTGAGATCTCGCGACTGAAGGCGCAGATGGAGAACCGCTTCTCCGAGCTCAAGCCACTGCTCGATGACGGCTCGGTCGGGCTGACTGCAGACGGCTATCTGGCCGTGCGCGATCCGGCGTCTATCCCGCTAGCACGCCGCAACGCGGTGCGCACACTGGTCGCCAACGAGACCGCCGATCGTGCAGCGCTCTACCGTGAGATTGCCAACGCCAACAAGCAGCCGCAGTGGGAAAGCCAGATTCGCACCGTGTTCGCCAGCCGCTGGATCGCCAAGGCCGCTGTCGGTTGGTGGTACCAGGACGTCAACGGCACCTGGAAGCAGAAGTAACGACGTCAGGTACAGCGTCTGAACTAAACCCACAGTCGCGACATACAACGAAAAAGGCGGCGCCGAGATGGCGCCGCCCTTCTTTCTGCGTGCCAGCGCTCAGCCGGCTTCGGCGGGCTCTGCAGCGCTCCAGCCGCAGCTCAGGCCTTCGTTCTGCGCTTTCAGGTAGGTCATCAACGGCTGGAAGTACTCGATCAGCGCCGAACCATCCATCTGCCGCGTACCGGTCAGCTTCTCCAGGGTTTCCGGCCAGGGCTTGGATGCGCCTTCCGCCAGCATCGCCGCGAAGCGCTTGCCGGCCTCGGCGTTGCCATAGATATCGCAATCATGCAGCGGCCCGTCAAATCCGGCGGCATCACACAAGGCTTTCTGGAACTGGAACTGCAGGATGAACGCGAGGAAGTAGCGCGTGTAGGGCGTATTTCCGGGAATGTGATACTTCGCACCCGGGTCAAAATCGCCTTCGTCACGCGCCATCGGCGGGCTTACACCCTGATAGCGCGCACGCAAATCCCACCAGCCGGCGTTATAGGCCTCCGGGGAGATTTCACCGCTGAACACTTTCCAGCGCCATTGATCGACCAGTTTGCCCCACGGCAGGAAGGTGATCTTGTCCAGCGCCAGCTTCATCTGTGCGTTGATCACGGCCTTGGAATCAACCTTCTGCGCCGGCACCAGGCCAATCTTATGTAGATGTTCCGGCGTCAGCGACAGGGTGATGGTGTCGCCGATCGCCTCATGGAAACCATCGTGGGCACCGGTCTGGAACAACGGCGGCTGATGGTTATAGGCCAGGTCGTAATAGATATGGCCCAGCTCGTGGTGAATCGTGGTCAGCTGGTCCTCATCAGGCTCGATGCACTGCTTGATGCGCACATCACCCTGCATGTTCATATCCCAGGCACTGGCGTGACACACCACATCGCGGTCGCGGGGCTGCACCAGCAAGGACTTGGCGTAGAACGAGTCTGGCAGCTTGGGCATGCCCAGCGAGGTGTAGAAGTCCTCGGCCATGCGCGTCATCTTCACCGCCTGCGCGGCGTCTGCCTGGTGCTCCATCTCTGCGAGATCAAGCGCGGTCGGGCGCCCCTTGAAGGCGGCCAGCAGCTTCTTGTACTCGTTGTCGCGCTGCGCCTTCAGCGCACTGGTCACGTCCAGCGAACCCACACCCTTGTATGGCTCTACCAGCGGATAGATGTTGCTCCACTGTTGAGCCCACATGTTGCCCAGCAGGTGCGCCGGAATCAGGCCATCCTTGGGCACGACCTGATCGCCATACTT
>JBFJKG010000228.1:0-4188 GCA_041635075.1 Solimonas sp. | reverse complement strand
CCGCTTCAGGCGCCAACGCGCTGCCAGATCAGGCTGCGGTTATTGGCCGGCATCGCGACGTCCTCCAGCAGGCGCAGCCCGGCTGTGCGCGCCAGTGCATCGACTGCCTCGAAATCACGAATGCCCATATGCGGCGCGGACGCGCGCAGGCTGCGATCAAACTCTGCATTGCTGTCGCTGCTGTAGCGGCCACCGTAATTGAACGGGCCGTACACGATCAGCTTTGCATCCACCGTCATCACGGCCGGCAACCGCGCGAACAGCTGCTGCACCTCAGACCACGCCATGATGTGCAGGGTATTGGCGCTATACACCGCATCAAAACACGCCTGCGGCCACGCACCCGCTACATCCAGCGTCAATGGCGGCCGCAGATTGGGCAGAGCCGCTTCGCTCAGCCACGCGCAGATACCAGTGTGGTAGTCGGGTCGGTCCGAAGTCTGCCAGTGCAGATGCGGCAGCGCGGCCGCGAAGTGCACGGCGTGCTGTCCGGTGCCGCTGCCGATTTCCAGCACCTGATGGCGGTCCGCAAAGTGCTGGCGCAGTACCGCGAGGATCGGTTCTCGGTTGCGCTCGCAGGCCGCGGAGTATGGCTTCTCGGTCATGTATCTGTGCTCAGGCCATGCGCGGCCAGTTCGCCAGCTTGCGCTGACTGCGGCCGGCCTCGCCGTCACGACCGCAGGCCCTCTCCAGACCGCGGATCAGTTCAATCCGGGTATCGCGCGGGTCGATGACACGGTCGATGTAGTTGCGCCCCGCCGCCTCCCAAGGCGCGTTGGCACGCGCCAGCTCGTCCATCAATGCCTGGCGGGCGGCGGGATCACTCATCGCCGCGAGCTTGCGGCCATGCACAACGTTAACCGCAACCGCCGGCGCCATGAACGAGACATCGGCCGTCGGCCACGCCAGCACCAGGTCGGAGCCCATGTTGCCGCCGGCCATGTTGCAATGGGCCATGCCATAGGACTTACGCACGATCACGCTGATGCGCGGCACCGTACTCTGATGCAGGGCCTCGATCATGCTCATGATCTTCAGCGGCATCTGCGCTTCCTCGGCGCGTTTGCCAACGAAGAAGCCCGGCGTATCGTGCAGGAACACCAGCGGGATATGGAAGCTGTCACAGAGGCAGATGAAGCTGGTGGCCTTTTCACAGGCACCAGGCCCCATGGCACCCGCGGTCACCTTGGGATTATTGGCCAGCACGCCGACCACGCGGCCATCGATACGCGCCAGTGCAGTAATGAGGCTCGCGTCATAGTACGGCTTGAGTTCCAACACGCTGTTGGTATCGCAGACGGCATCCAGCAGGCCGTGCATGTCATAGACCTGGCGCGGGTCTTCCGGAACCCGGTCAAACACAGCCTCCAGCCGCTGCTCACTGATCTCATACCCGGGCAAGCGCGGCGGCAGCACGCCCGCATGCTGGGGCAGGTAACTCAGCACGCGGCGCGCCAGCGCCAGCGCCTCGGCGTCATTGTCGGCAAACAGATCGACCTGGCCGGTCTGGCGGGCATGCAAGGCCCAGCCGCCCAACGCCTCGGCGCTCGCCTTTTCGCCGGTCGCTATTTCCAGTATCGAGGGACCGCCGACGCACATGGCGGTGCCTTTGACCTGAATCACGATATCCGACAACGATGCGGTCCAGGTGGAGCCGCCATAGCATTCGCCCATGATCGCCGTGATCAGCGGTACGCGCCGGTCACGCGGCGGCTGATGCTCGATCGGATAGACCATGCTCATCATGCCGACCGACCCCATGATGTCCGGTACGCGTGCGCCGCCTGCGTCACCCAGTTGTATGCAGGGATACCCCTTCTGCACCGCATAGGCCATGTGCTTGAGCAGCTTGCCGACACCCACACGCCCTCCGGCACCGGCCATCACCGTGACATCGTCGGCACCGACGAATACCGGGCGACCTTCAATGGTGCCGTAGCCACAGATCTTGCCATCGGCTGGCGTCTTGTCTGCAGCCTCGGGCAGATCGCTGTGCGCCAACAGCCCCAGTTCCTCGAAGCTGGCGGCATCCAGCAGCGCGTCGATGCGCTCACGCGCGGTCAGCCGTCCCTTGGCATGCTGCCGCGCAATCTTGTCCTCGCCGCCCATCGCCAGCGCCGCCGCGGTGCGCGCGGCCAGCGCCTGCAATTGATAGGCGTCCTGCGTCGTATCGGTCATGCGCTCAATGCGGGAACGCTGCAGCTAGAGCGTCAACCCCATCAACCCGCGCCACACGCACAGCAGGCCGCAGACCAGCAACAGGATGAAGGTCAGCAGGGTTCCGTAGAAGCGCCCGAACTTCCAGCTCTCGGTGTACGACAGCGCAACACCATGCAGCACGCGCGCCACGACCAGAGTGATGCCGAGGCCATGCAGCAGGTAGATCGAGGTTGCACCCCCGACCTCCAGCAGCGCCATCATCAGCAGGATCAGCGGCACGTACTCGCTGAAGTTGCCGTGGCCACGAATACGGCGCAGCAGTGCAGCATCGCCACCATCGCCCAGGCTGACGCCGTGGCCGCGTCGCTGCACGACGCGATAGCTCAATGCCAGATACAGAATCGCCAGCAGGCCAGCGTATAGCGGTGTCACGATCATGAAACGCTCCCCCAATTGAAAAAGGCGTCGCCAGACTAGGCTGGCGACGCCTGATCCACAACTGGGGCCGGCCCGTTACGCGGACTTTCCGGTCGTCGTTTCCACCCGGATCGGGTTTTCCACAAACAGCGAGCGCGTCGGATAGGCAAAGCCGATCCCGGCCTCGGCAAAGGCACGGAACAAGGCGATGTTGATGGCCTGCTGGGTATCCATGTACTTGGCGTAATCCGGCACCTTCATCCAGTACACGACCTCGAAGTCCAGAGACGAGTCCCCAAACTTGGCGAAGTGCACGCGATCCAGCCGCGCCAGTTCCTGCTTCTCGATAATGCTGCGGACCATGCCCGGAATCTGCTCGAGCTGATCGGCGCTGGTCTGGTAGAGCACGCCGAAGCTGAAGACGATGCGACGCTCGTTCATGCGCTTGTAGTTGTGCAGGCGGGCTCCAAGCAAATCACTGTTGGAGAACACCAGCTGCTCACCACTGATGCTGCGGATGCGTGTGGTCTTCAGGCCGACATGCTCGACCGTACCGGCGAAGTCATCGACAACCACGAAGTCGCCAATCACAAAGGGCTTGTCCATGACGATGGACAGCGAGGCGAACAAGTCACCCAGCACGTTCTGCACCGCCAACGCGACCGCGATACCGCCGACGCCGAGCCCCGCGACCAGCGCGGTGACATCCACGCCCAGGTTATCCAGTGCCAGCAGCAGCACCAACGCCCACAGCAACACGCGGCCGATGAAGCTCAGCGCCGCCAGGCTGGTGGCCGCGGCGGCATCCACCTCCAATGCGCGCCTGCGATAACGGTTGAGCCAGAAGTCCAGCCCGGCCACGCACCAAAGGCCGATCTGCAGGAACGCGGCCACGGTGGCGATGGTGCGGATCACGGTCTCCGCCCGATCCGGCAACTCGAGGTACTGGCTGCCGACGAACAGCGTCACGCCGAAGATCAGGACTTGGCGCGTACGTTTTGCAACTTCGATCGCCGCATCATCCAGCGCGGTGCTGGACATCTGCGCGAGCTTGGCCAGCCGGTTGATCACCAGCCACTTCACCAGACCCACCACCACGTTGATCGCCAGCGCGATACCCAGCGCGGTCAGCCAGTGCAGCAAGGGGTTGCCCAGGATCTCAATATTTTCGAGCATCGCATCCTCCGTTCAGGGACTGCGTAACATCACCGCGCGGAAATGCAGATGCGCGCGGACACGTGAGCCGGCCAGTGGGCGCAAACGCGCCTAGAAATTCACACCGCAGCAGCGGCTGGGCCGGCAATGGGGCGGTCTTTGTACCCGCTGCGGCCACACGGATCAAGCCGCGCGGCGGTTCGTTCACTTGCGATTAAGCCCAAGCTGCACTGCCAGCAACTTGTCGACCCAGCGTGCGGGCAGCAACCGCGGCAGCGTCCAGTTCTTGAAATGTCCCGGCACCACGGGATATCGCACTTTGGGGCGTGGCGTCGTCAACGCATGGTGTATCACCCCGGCCACGCGCTCGGGCGGATAGCCCTTCTTGCCTTCCGCCACAAAGAAATCCAGAAACTTCTTCAGCGCGGGGAAGATCGCCAGGTGTTCGTACGGCGT
>JBFJKG010000227.1:0-4201 GCA_041635075.1 Solimonas sp. | reverse complement strand
GCCGGTGCATCCGCCTTGCAGATGGAAGATCAGGTGATGCCCAAACGCTGCGGCCACATGGCCGGCAAGCAGGTCATCAGCGCCGACGAGATGGTCGGCAAGATCAAGGCCGCGCTGGATGCCCGTCACGACGCCGACACCCTACTGATCGCGCGTACCGATGCCCTGGGCGTGAATGGCTTTGACGATGCGCTGGAGCGCGCCGAGCGCTACCTGGAGGCCGGGGCTGATGCATTGTTCATCGAGGCACCGAAAACCCTGGAGCAGATGCAGGTGATCTCAAGCCGTTTTGCTGGCCGCATTCCACTGGTGCACAACCTGGTAGAGGGTGGCGGCTCTCCGGTGGATGACGCTGCCCGGCTGGACGCGCTCGGGTATCGCATTGCGCTCTATCCGGCGGCGCTATTGCATTTGTTCGTACCGCAGGCGCAGGCGTTGCTGGCGCACATTCGCGAGCACGGCAGTACGCGGGCATTCGCCGGTCTGATTGATCTGGGACAGATCAACACCGTGCTCGGCGCACCGGACTTGCTCGCACAGGCAGCGCGCTACGGCAGTTGAGGCGCAGGGGGCGGCGGTTCACTGGCTGACGCAACGTCGCCCTGTCGCTGGGCCTTGAACGCGGCGTCGAGAAAATCGATCAGGCTGCGCACCGAAGGCAATAACCCACGGCGCGACGGAAACACGGCGTGGATGATGCCGCTGCGCGGCACCCACTGCGGCAGGATATCGATCAGAGTGCCGTCGAGCAGGTCTTGTTTCACCACCATCGTCGGTAACTGCGCCACACCGATGCCCTGCAGCGCCGCGGTACGCAGGGCCAGCATGTCATCGGTGACGTAGCGTGGTGTGTGCGGAATGTTGGCGGTCGCGCCATCGGGTCCATCCAGGCACCAGGCGTGGGCGCGCGATGCCGCCGCCACATCAATGCTCGGCAGTTGGCTGAGGTCGCCGGGGCCGATCAACTGCGGCAGGCGCTCGCGCAGGCTAGGGTGCGCCACCAGACGCTGATGGCTTTCGCCCATCACATGCAGTACCAGATCGGAATCCTCCAGCGGGGGAAAACGCACCCGTAGTGCGAGATCGAAGCCCTCACGGATCACATCGACGCGCCGGTTGGTGCTCTCCAGTTGCAGCTCCACACGCGGGCAGCGCTCCAGGTAGCGCGCGAGCATCTCGCCGACCTGAAAGTTGACCAGCGCGACCGGGCAGCTCAACCGCACCAGCCCCTGCGGCTCGGCGCGCGAGCGCTCGATCATCTCCTGCGCGGCTTCGGCTTCCACCCGCATCGCCATGCAATGGCGATAGAACGCCTGGCCCACCTCGGTCACCGCGAAGCGCCGCGTGGACCGCTGCACCAGCCGCACGCCCAGCCGGGCTTCCAGCCCGGCGATGCGCCGACTGAGCTTGGACTTGGGCATGGCCAATGCACGGCCGGCCGGCGCGAAGCCGCCATGGTCCACCACTTGGGTGAAGTAATAGAGGTCATTCAAGTCCTGCATGGGCCACCTATCGTTCTGTAAATAGAACACTGATGGCGAATTATGCCGTCTACTGATGCATGCGTTCCGGCTATATCTACTCTGCCGTTACTTCACTTCTATGGAGGCGGTCATGAAGAAGATTCTCGGCAGCTACACCAGTCCCCGCGGACATTGGGTCGGCAACGGCTTTCCCGTGCGTACGCTGTTCACGCACAACAGCCATGGCCAGAGCCTGAGCCCCTTCCTGATGCTGGACTATGCCGGCCCGATGACCTTTGAGCCGACCAAGATCCGGCGCGGGGTGGGCGAGCACCCGCATCGCGGCTTCGAGACCGTCACCATCGTCTATCGCGGTGAGGTCGAGCACCGTGATTCCACCGGTCAGGGCGGCGTGATCGGCCCCGGCGACGTGCAGTGGATGACCGCCGGTCGCGGCATCCTGCACGAGGAGTTTCACTCGCCGGCGTTCACCGCTGCGGGCGGCACGCTGGAAATGGTGCAGCTGTGGGTCAATCTGCCGGCCAAGGACAAGTTGGCGGCGCCCGGCTATCAGGCCATCACTACGCAGAGCATTCCGAACGTGGGCCTGCCGGATGAAGCCGGTCAGCTGCGCGTGATCGCCGGCGAGTGCCAGGGTCGCCGGGGACCGGCGCATACCTTTACGCCGATCAATGTCTGGGATTTGCGCTTGCAGGCAGGCAAGCGCGTGGTGCTGCCGCTGCCCGAAGGGCACACCGCGCAGGTGGTGGTGCTTGAAGGCACGGTGCAGGTCAACGACGCGGAGATTCTGCGTACAGCGGAATGGGCCGCGCTGGATCGAGCCGGTGCCGCCTTGGTGCTGGAAGCCAACAACGACGCCAAGGTGTTGTTGCTGAGTGGAGAGCCGATCGATGAGCCGGTCGCCGCCTATGGACCGTTTGTGATGAACACCCAGGCAGAGATTGCTGAAGCCATCGAGGACTTCAACAGCGGTGCCTTCGGTCGCATGCCGGAGGAGGTTGCTGTGTAGTCATTCGAGTAGGGAGGTGCGGAGCCTGAGTGCTTAGGCTGGCTCCGCGTCCTCTCTGATTGGCGGTGGCCGCTCGCCTGACGGAACCAGGCTGCCAACCTCGCCCGATTGCCGTTTCCCACTGAAGAAGTCGAATCCTATAAACCAGAGCGGACAGGTTTTCTCGGCTAGTAGCGGACGGACGCCGCAGATGAATTCGCCGCGCATCTATTCCAACTATTTTGGCTTCCGGGCGGGTAGAGTTGGTTTGCAACATTCATTGCGGATCCAGCGGTATAAGCGGGGATGATTCTGGAATCTCAAGCCCGAATGATCTGAATGGGGGGAATGAATGAAAACGAGCCTTAGCCCGGCGCATCCAGTCGCCGCATTTCGGCAGTCCAATTGTCTTTAAAAATCATGCTCACTGAGCAAGAACTCGTCGCAGCTAACGATTACGGCGAATGGATGCGCCTCGCGCTGCACGACAAGTACATCCCAGCCAACAATCGAGTCAGGGCGGCGGCAGGATGTCTGGTCATCGCGCAAGACCATCATCACGCAATTGTGGCCCTGCTCGACGTGCCGTTGTACGCCTCCTGTTTTTCGCTCGTGCGCGTAGCCTTTGAGGCTTACATACGCGGCGAGTGGCTGGCTCTCTGCGCCACGGACAAAGCGGTGGATGATTTTCTCAACGGCGAAGAGCCGCCGAAGGTGGACAAGCTACTTCAGGATATTGAGGGCGTTGAAACCTTTAATGATCAGAATCTCTCCAAGATCAAGCGGCACACGTGGCGCTCGCTGTGTGCTTATACCCACACGGGTGGTTTGCACGTTCAGCGGTGGAACACCGCAGAAGGTATAGAGCCAAATTACTCGCGAGCAGAAGTTGCCGAAGTTTTGCGCTTCGCGGAGATCATTCTTGCTTTGTCAGTGCTTGGCATGGCGCGCATTATGAAAGATGAGGCTCTCGCAGAGCGCGTTTGGGAACGCTTTAGTCAGCGCGTTCAGGAATGAGTGCTAACAGGTAGTTATTTGTAGCGCATGCGAGCTGCGACAGCAGCGTCTGATCTGTGGCAGCAGAGTTTCAGTCGCCCAAGCTGCTCTTCTTGGTTCCCTTTGGAGCAGGTCCCCAGCGACCGCATAGTCCCCATAGAGAGGTGGGGTGCTAGCGATGACTCAGCGCAGCGAAGCCGCCCGTCAGTGCTTGCAACGCGGAGGTATCGAGAAACTGGCGGGCCGCAGGATCGGCGTAGATAAAGGCGTTGAGAAAGCTGACCGACATGGCGTTGACCATGTTCAGCGCATCAGTCTGCGGCGGCGCTTTGCGCTGCGGGCGGCAGATCAGGTTGCCGAGATAATGATCGGCACCATCCACGACCAGTAGCCAGTTGTGGCCGGGCGGTGCGGTATCAAACGACAGCGCGTGCTCGCGCCATTCATGCACAAAGCGCCCGTCTACATCCCAGGTGCCGGTCGTCACGAGCATCGGCACCTCGACCGCCAGCCAGGATTGCTCGTTGATCAGGCCAAACATCCGCCCTGGTGGTGAGACCGCCACCACCGCGCTTACGCGTGGGTCACGGCCGATGACCATCTTGCCGCTTTCGGGATTGACCGCCACGGCGCCGCCGAGCTGCTGTGCGGTAAACGCGCCAAAGGAATGGCCGGCAGCGGCGATGCGCGTGGTGTCGATGCGCTGGGCCAGACCCGGAGACAGCGCATCCAG
>JBFJKG010000226.1:0-4203 GCA_041635075.1 Solimonas sp. | reverse complement strand
CCTTGCAGCAATGAAATACGCTGTCGAGATTCGACGCCATCACACTGCGCCACTGCTCCAGTGACATCCGCGAGAAGCGGGCGTCGCGGGTGATGCCGGCGGCATTGACCAGTACGTCCACGCGCTCAAGCAGGGCCTGCGCCTGCTGCATGGCCGCGCCTGCCGCGTCGGCATCGGCCAGATCGCCGAGACAGACCTCGATCGCTGCGTCAGCGGAGAACCCGCCGCGCCATGCATCCACTCGTTCGGCGTCGCTTGGATGACCGATCGCGACCACCGCGTAGCCTGCCGCCAGTAGCTGCCGGCAGATCTCGGTGCCTATAGCGCCGGTGCCGCCGGTGACGACCGCGCGGCGTGCCGCAGCGGCCGCCTCCACTGGCTTGCGCATGTCCGGCTTAGCGATAGCCGCCGTAGACGTCGGCAAGCTGGGCCTTGAAGCGCGATTTGTAGGCCGTCGGCACCCAGATCTCAATCAGCGCTGTGTCGCCAGGGATCACCGGCGTCCACAATTCGCCACCGGTAGCTTCGCGGTAGGGCCCTTGCCGTACGCGTCGATCGACCGCGCACAGCCAGATCTCGGTTTGCGGCGGCAGGCTGCTGTCCTGCAGTCTCACGGCGATGGACCGCGCGCCCTGCGAACCCAGTTGTAGCGATAGCAGCGACCATTGATCGTCATAGTCGGTCCACACGCCGACCTGTTCCAGCGGCCGGTTCACGGTATGCACCTGAGCCAGCTCCAGTGGCTCGCCCTTGCCGGCGCGTTGTCCCGGACTCTCGGTTTTTGGCAGGTTCAGGACTGGTGGCGTCTCGGCGCTGCGCGCGCGGCAGCCTTCCGGAGCGCGGGTAACCGGCAGTGGCTCGTGGCTGCCGCGCCAAAGCGTCGATTGGCAACCGGCCAGTATCAGCCCCGAAAGCAATAGCGTGAGCGGCTTGAGGATACGCAGCATCGAACGAATTACTCCTGTGTGACCTTGCTGACGCGCGCCAGCACTCCGAGACGCGGGCTATCGATGTAGTGCACTTCGTCGCGACGCATGCGTCGGCGTTCACGTAACGGATAGCTCTGGTAGCCGCCCGCGACCGGCATGGTGTAGATCAGATCGCTGTCCAGTTGCAGATACTGGTTCAGCAACAGCGCCACCGTCCCTTCGATCGGGCTGATCAGCTGGCTGCCGTAGCCGTCGACCGCTGGGACCTCCAGCGCCTGCCCAACCCGCACACGCAGCGACGGGCCGCGCGTACTGGGCGGATCCTTCTGCGTCCACGCTAGGCGGACCAGAGGCTGATAGCGACGTGAGTTGCGCAAGCGCTGCCATTCGGTCTGCAGCGCGAACGCCTCTTCCGGCAGGACCGTAATGCCTGCCGCTGCCAGTGCCGTGACGTCGCTGGGCATGAATGCGCCCTGAAAGCTTGGCAGCGTGGCGACGCCCCCGGCTTCCGAGGCGACCGACTTGTCGAGGAACACGATCAGGTCCATGCGATAGGTCTCCGCCCAAACCGGAGTGGCCACAAGGCTGAGCAGGGCCAGGGCCAGCAGAGTGCGGATGCGGGGTCGGACGCTGAGTCGATGGTGGACGGTATTCACGGTTGCCGGGAGATCATTCAGGGTGCGGATGCCAGTGTAGCCAAGAGCTGTCGGGCTTGCGGCACGCGTTTCTCGATGTCCTCAAAGTTACCGTAGTGATGCAGGCGCTTCTGCCCCTCGAGCTTGTAGATCTTCGGCTGTGTCTGGATCAGTTTGATCAGCCTCAGCGGGTCGATATTGGGCTTGTCGCTGAAGTCCGCGGTGATCGAGCGGGCACCCGCCCGCACCCGCGTTATGCCCAGCGCCTGCGCCGCAATTCGCAGTTCTGCGGCATCAAACAGCCGCTCAGCCGCCGTCGGCAGCAAGCCGAAGCGGTCGATCATCTCCACTTTCAGTTCGCGCAGTTCATCGTCCGCGGTGGCCTCGGATATGCGCTTGTAGAGCGTGAGTCGCGCGTGTACGTCTGGGATGTAGGCGTCCGGGATCAATGCTGCTGCACCCAGATCGACCTCGCAGTCCATCAGTCCGAACGGTGTGTCATCGAGCTTGCCGGTCTTGATCGCCCGGACCGCGCGCGCCAGCAGGTCGGCGTACATCGTGAATCCAACCTCCTCGATCTGTCCCGACTGGCCTTCCCCGAGCAATTCGCCCGCGCCGCGGATCTCCAGATCATGGGTCGCCAGTGCAAAACCCGAGCCGAGATCGCCGAGGGTCTCGATGGCGTCCAGGCGCTTCTCGGCCTCGGCCGTCAGCGCTCGACGGCTGGGGATGAGCAGGTACGCATAAGCGCGATGATGGCTGCGTCCGACACGTCCGCGTAGCTGATGCAGCTGTGCCAGTCCGAGCTGATCGGCGTGATCGATCAGGATGGTGTTGGCAGTCGGCACGTCAATGCCGGACTCGATGATCGTCGTGCACACCAGAATGTTGAAGCGCTGGTGGTAGAAGTCGAGCATGACCTGTTCAAGCTCGCGCTCGCGCATCTGGCCGTGCGCATAGCGCACGCGTCCTTCGGGAACGAGTTCCTGGATCTTGCGCGAGAATTCCTCGATATCGCGGACCTCGTTGTGGAGGAAATACACCTGTCCGCCGCGGCGCAGCTCGCGCAGGCAGGCTTCGTAGACCAGCGCGTTGCTCCACTCGCTGACGAAGGTCTTGATCGCGATACGCGATGGCGGCGGCGTGGCGATGATCGAGAGTTCGCGCAGGCCGGAAAGGCTCATGTTCAGCGTGCGCGGGATCGGGGTCGCGGTCAGCGTCAGCAAATCGACCTCGGCGCGCAGATTCTTCAGCCTCTCCTTGTGGCGCACACCAAACCGATGCTCCTCGTCAACGATCACCAATCCTAGATCCTTGAAGCGCACGTCATCCTGCAACAGGCGATGCGTGCCGATCACGACGTCGACCGTGCCTTCGGCCAGTGACTTCAGCAGCGCGGTCTGTTCCTTGCCGGTACGCATGCGCGACAGTGCGGCAACGCGGATTTGCGGCGCGGCCTCATTCTCACCGTGCTCGGGTTCGGCAAAGCGGTCCGCGAAGTTCTTGGCATGCTGCTCCACCAGCAGTGTGGTGGGCGCCAGTACACAGACCTGGCGCCCACCGCGCGCGGCGACGAAGGCCGCACGCAGCGCCACTTCGGTTTTTCCAAACCCCACGTCACCACATACGACCCGGTCCATGGTCCTGTCGGATTGCAGGTCCTCCAGTACCGCGTCGATGGCTTTCTGCTGATCCGGGGTCGGTACGAACGGGAAACGCTCGCAGAATCTCCGATAGTCCTCGGCATCCAGTTCCATCTTGAGCCCGGGCTTCGCGGCTCGCCGCGCCTGGATCTGCAGCAGCTCTGCGGCCACATCGTGGGCCTTCTCGCGTGCCTTGGCCTGCGCCTTGCCCCAGCGATCCGAGCCCAGGCTATGCAGCGGTGCCTGTTCGGCCTCGGAGCCGGTGTAGCGGTGGATCAGGTTCAGAGAGGCGACCGGCACGTACAACTTGCCGGCGTTGGCGTATTCAAGCACCAGGTATTCGGCCTCGACACCGCCCGCATCCAGGCGTTGCAGGCCGCGGTAACGACCGACGCCGTGCTGTACGTGCACGACCGGCGCGCCTGCGACCAGCGTCGACAGATCACGCAGCACCGTCTCCGGATCACGCACCTTGCTGCGCCGGCGCGAGGTCTGCGCGGGGGCATGCAGACCGAACACCTGGGTTTCGCTGATGACCGAGATGCCCGCGTCGGCAAGCCGGAACGAGTCCTGCAAAGGCCCCAGCGTGATGCCGTAGCGCTTGCCGTCTTCGACGAACGGCTGCCAGCCGGTGTGTTCGCGGGGCAGTATGCCCATCGGTTTGAGCCACGCCAGCAGCGCCTCACGCCGGCCTGCGGACTCAGCCACGAACAGCACGCGGTCCGCGCTGCTCTGGAGATGCGCGCGCAATGCGTCGGCGCCGCCCGGCAGTGGTGCGGCGACCGGTGACGGCTGTGCTTGCGTGCGCCCGGCCAACGCTGCCAGGGCGGATTCAGTACGCACAAACAGTTCGGTCGGCTTCAGCAGCGGTCGCTCGATATCGCCGCAGTACTGTTCGTAGCGCTCCTCGATCTGGCGCCAGTCTTCGGTGAGCGCCTCTGCAAGATTGGCCAGGGGCAGTATCAGCGCGTCATCCGGCAGATAGTCGGCCAGGCT
>JBFJKG010000225.1:0-4213 GCA_041635075.1 Solimonas sp. | reverse complement strand
GTTCGAGGTCATCTTGAATGCGACGGCGATGTTCAACCACGCCAACCTGCGTCTGCCGGCAGCACTTGATCGCGCACTGCGATGGGTGCTGGTGACGCCGGACATGCACCGCGTGCATCACTCGGTTCATGTCGAAGAGACCAACTCGAACTACGGATTCAATCTGCCGTGGTGGGACCGCATGTTCGGCAGCTACCGCGCGCAGCCAAGAGACGGTCACACGGGCATGGATATTGGCCTGCACGAACTGCGGCAACGCCAGGATCAAGGTCTTGCCGCGCTGTTGAAGCAGCCGCTGCGTAAGCTCTAGCCGCCGCGCTACACTGCGGCTTGCCCTGACCCGATCCCTCGCATGGTTGACGCCGACCTCCTGATTCGCCTGCTGCATGCCACCGCCCAGGGCGATCAGCAGGCGTTCCGCCAGTTGTACGACACCAGCAGCCCGCATCTGTTCGGGCTGTTGATCCGTATGCTCAAACGTCGGGACTGGGCGGAAGAGGCGCTACAGGACTGTTATCTGAAGATCTGGCAGAAGGCGGACACTTATGCCCCTGACAAGGGCGCGCCGCTGACCTGGTTGATGACCGTCGCCCGATACCGCGCACTGGACTTGCTGCGCATGAAGCGACCGGAAGTCGAGATGCCGGAGGAAAGTGATGCGGCTCCGATGACCTTTGCCGACGAGAAGGGTGTAAACCCGGAGGCAAGGGCGGTGGAATCAGAAGGGATCGGCAGGTTGTCCGACTGTATGAAAGACCTGCAGGACGAGCAGCGGCGCAGCGTGCTGCTCGCTTACTACGAGGGTTATACGCACCAGGAGCTCGCGCATATGCTGAACGCGCCGCTGGGTACAGTGAAAAGCTGGGTGCGACGCGGTCTGCAAAGACTGCGGGAGTGTCTGGAAGCATGAAGATTCAGGAAACAAGACTGAAGCAGCTGCTGGCGGCCGAGTACGTGCTGGGCACTCTCAAGGGTGCTGCGCGCCGCCGTTTTCAGCGGTTGCTGTCGAGCCGCGCTGACCTGCAAGCGGAAGTGCGTTTTTGGGAGTCGCGGCTGTCGGCATTGCAGGCCGGCTTTGATCCGCAACAACCCCGCGCCGTGGTCTGGGCCGAGATCGACCGCCGCATCAATCAAGGCAAGGTGACCGCGTTGCCCACCAAGGCCGGAGGCAGCGCCGCACTCAATTTCTGGCGCGGGTGGTCGGCGGTAGCCACCGCGGCCTCGGTGGTCATGGCATTCGCGTTGTACCGCGAAAGCAATCTGCCACCGCCGGCACCGCAGGTGGTGCGCGTCGAGGTGCCGGTGATGCAGCCGTTGCCCTATGTGGCGATGCTGCAGCCAGCGGCTTCGGACGCCAAATGGATGGTCTCGGTTTCGCCGGAGCGCAAGCTGATCAAGGTGGCCGCCATGGGCGGGTATCCGCTCACCACGCGCGAGAGCCTGGAGCTGTGGGTGATTGGCGATGACGGCAAGCCGATTTCTCTGGGCCTGCTGCCGATGACCGGCGAGGGGCAGATGGCGATGCCGCGTGGCGTCAACATGCCGGCCAAGCCGGTGCTGGCGGTCAGCAAGGAGCCGGCGGGTGGTTCGCCGACCGGGCAGCCGACCGGGCCGGTGATTCTGGCGGCCCCAGCCTTGCGCGCCAGCTAGCGCTGACCCGTTGGTGCTGCAGCGCCCTGGCGGGTGTGGGCCTGCAGCCAGGTCAGCAGATCGGCGGTCACTTCATCGCGACAGCTGTCGTTGAACAGCTCGTGGCGCGCGTTGGCGTACAGCCGTTGGCTGACGTCACCCAATCCGGTGCGGCGATACAGCTGCGCCAACGCATTGGCCCCCAGTTCACCGCGGCACGCTGGGTCAGCGCTCCCGTTGAGCAGCAGTACCGGCAGCGTATTGGGGACACGCCGGAGTCTTCCTGCGTCCTGAAGGCGCGCGCCCATCGACATCAGCTCCAGCCAGATGGCGCAGGAACAGCGGAAGCCGCACAGCGGGTCGGCAACATAGGCATCGACCT
This sequence comes from Solimonas sp., assembly GCA_041635075.1. Lineage (GTDB taxonomy): Bacteria > Pseudomonadota > Gammaproteobacteria > Nevskiales > Nevskiaceae > Solimonas. The sequence continues at coordinate 2,202 of JBFJKG010000225.1, read as the reverse complement.
CGGCGGTATCGCGAGACAGCCAGTCAAAATCGGTGCGCGCCGGCTTGAATCGGCGGTTGAAATCCTTGAATGTCAGATGGTCCGCTATCGCGCTGCGGTGCGAGCGGCCGTAGACCAGCGCCTCCAGCTTCAGCAGCCATTCACCCACGACACGCAGCGGCCCCATGTCGCCGGTTCCAGCCGAGAAAACGGCACCCGCGAGCCCGCGGCCGTGCTCGATCAGATAGTCCTGCAGCAGGAACGAGCCGCGGCTGTGTCCGAGCATGAATACGGGCGCGCCTCGATGGCTGCGCTCGGCCAAGCTGCGGACCTCGTTGATCGCCGACAGGGTGATGGGCCAGCCTTCGTAATCGTCGACGTGGCCCAACTCCGCATCGTCCGCAGCGCTGTGACCGTGCCCCGGCAGGTCTTGCGCATAGACCGCAAACCCGGCGGTCGCGAGGGTCTGGGCGAGGCGGCGATAGCGCCCGCCATGCTCGGCCATGCCGTGCACGATCTGAACCACCGCGCGCGCAGGCGCCTTGTTTGCGCCCGGCGTCCAACAGTGCACGAACGCCGTTTGTGCATCGGTGCAGCGGTGGTGGAACTGTCGGTAGTCCACGTGTAAGGTCCGGAAGGCTAGCAGGGGGATGCTTCCATAAACATGGAGAAGACGCCAATGACGGCCATTCTGGCCATCGATCAGGGAACCACCAGCTCGCGCGCCATCGTGTTTGATCGCCGCGGCCGCAAGCTCGGGACCGCGCAGCGCGAACTGCCGCAGACTTACCCGCAACCCGGGTGGGTCGAGCATGACGCCGCACGCATCTGGACCGACACAGTGGCATGTGTGCGCGATGCCCTGGCTGCCGCGAAGCTCAGCGCTGCGGATATCGCCTGCCTTGGCATTACCAACCAGCGCGAGACCGCCGTGGTATGGGATCGGAGCACCGGCCAGCCGATCCATCCGGCGATCGTCTGGCAGGACCGGCGCACGGCTGACTTTTGTCAGCAGCACCAGGATCGTGCCGGATGGCTGGCCGAGAAGACCGGCCTGCTGATGGATCCCTATTTCTCTGCCACCAAGATCGCCTGGATCCTGGATGCCGTACCCGGTGCCCGCGCACGTGCGGAGAAGGGCGAACTGGCCTTCGGCACCATCGACAGCTGGCTGTTGTGGAATCTCAGCGGCGGAAAGCTGCATGCCACCGACGCCACCAACGCCTCAAGGACCGCGCTGTTCAATCTGCGCACGCAGCAATGGGATCCGGAACTGCTGGCCTTCTTCAAGGTGCCCGCGGCGATGATGCCGGAAGTGCGCGACAGCGCCGATGACTATGGCAGCACGGTGGCGGACCTGTTCGGTGCGGCCATCCGTGTGGGTGGCATCGCCGGCGACCAGCAGGCGGCAACCATAGGCCAGGCCTGTTTCACGCCGGGCATGATCAAGTCCACCTACGGCACCGGCTGCTTCATGGTGCTGAACACCGGCAACGAGTTCCGGCTGTCCAAGAACCGGCTGCTGTCGACCGTTGCCTATCGCCTCCAGGGCAAGCCCACCTATGCCCTGGAGGGCAGCATCTTCGTGGCCGGTGCCGCCGTGCAGTGGTTGCGTGATGCGGTGCATCTGATCAGCGCGGCCGGCGATACCGAAAGCCTTGCGCGCTCGATCGACGATACCCAAGGCGTTTATCTGGTGCCCGCGTTCACCGGGCTGGGGGCGCCGTACTGGGATCCGGAGGCGCGCGGGGCCATCCTGGGCTTGACCCGTGACTCCGGCATCGCCCATATCGTGCGCGCCGCGCTGGAGTCGGTGTGTTACCAGACCCGCGATCTGCTGACGGCCATGGCCGAGGATGCTGTGGTGCCCACCGAGCTGCGCGTGGATGGCGGCATGGTCGTCAACGACTGGCTCACGCAGTGTCTGGCGGATGTGCTGCAAACCACGGTGGTGAGGCCGCACACGGTGGAAACCACCGCACTGGGCGCGGCGTTTCTGGCGGGCTTGCAGTGCGGGGCGTATCAGTCGCTGGAGGAGATCGCCCAGCTTTGGCAGGCGGAGGCTCACTTCGCGCCGAAGATGCCGCGCCCGCGCGCCGACGAGCTGTACGCCGGCTGGCGCGATGCGGTGGCTCGGGTGCGCACCGCGCCATAAGCACCTCAGGGCGCGGGGGCCGGCACCAGTGCGGTCGGCCCGGTCCCCGACTCCTGCAGCACAACCGG
>JBFJKG010000224.1:0-4216 GCA_041635075.1 Solimonas sp. | reverse complement strand
GCTGGTGGACGGCGGGTGGTTGGCGGGGGCGCCGCGCCAGCTGCGGCTGCTTCGCGAGGTTAGCCAGTGGCCGGTGCCTGACAGCGTGCAGGCGTTGCTTGCGGCCCGCATTGACCGGCTGCCGGAGCCCGCGCGGGCCGCACTGCAGGCCGCTGCAGTTATCGGTCAGACCTTCGATCAAGCCCTCTTGGCAGGCATACTCGAGCGGCCAGTGACGTCCGAGCTCGCCGAACTGCAGAGGCTCGGCTTTATCGGAGAAACCGCCGAGGGCCATGGCTTTCTGCATCCGCTGATGCAGGAGGTGGCCTATCAAAGCCAGCTGGAGACGCATCGGCGCTCGATACATCAGCGCCTGGCCCGCCTGCTGGAGGCGCGACATGGCCCGATAGAGGCCCCTGGGGAATCGGCAATCGTCATTGCCTATCACTGGCAGCTGGCCGCGGAGTGGGCGCGTGCCGCTGCCTGGAATCGCGCGGCCGTTACCTGGAGCGCAGTTCGTGATGTGAGTGGCGCCTATGAGCAGGTGCGGCTGGCGATCACTCACTTTGATCGCGCTGCCGACAGTCCGGATGTCATACGCGGCCGGATCGGTGCGCGCGCCGGGCTGATACGGATGGGACAGTTTGCCGACGTGCCGGCCCAAGATATCGAGGCGGCTTACTCCGAGGCGCGGGCGCTGCTGCCGAGCGTCAACGATCTCGCTCTGCAGGCCGAAGTGATGATCTCCTATGGCAACGAGCTTCTACACCGAGGTCAAGCCGAGGCCGCAGCCAACCTCGAGGCCGATGCGGCCGAGTTGTGCCTGAAGCAAGGCCAAGGCGAGGTTGTTAACCGCTTCAGACTGGCGATCCTGCTGACCCACAATGCGGCCGGTCGTTTGCGCGGCGGGTTGGATCTGCTGGATCGAGCGGGCGGCGACTGGCGCACGCGGCCGATCGATGAAGAGAACTTCATGTCGCGCGGCTTCTACGGGCTGATGCTGGCCTGGATGGGGCGTCTGACGGAAGCGCAAGCGAACATCGTGGGGGCCATCAAGCAGGCCGAGCGCGAAGATCGTGCGGCCAGTTGGATGTATGGGAATCTGGTTGATCTGGCGACGCTGGATGGTGACTATGCCAAGGCTTTGCCCGCAGCGCTGCAGGCGTTGGCCCATGCCGAACGGTTCGGTAGCCCGTTCTTTCGCGCGGTAGCCCAACGAGCCTACGGACTGGCGTTGTGTCTGAATGACCGCGCGGACGAGGCGATCGCGCCGTTGCAGGAATTGGCCAAGCTGACGCAGGTGGGTGCGCCTGCCCATCAGTTCGAGTCCAATTACCTGAGTACTTTGGCTCGTGCCCATCTGGCTGCTGGTCAATCGCTGGAAGCCGAATCTGTGGCTCGCGCTGCGCTTGCCAGCGGCCAGCGGTCCGGTTCGCGGATCTGGGAGCTCAACGCATGGGTCACGTTCCTGCAACTGCCGTTTGCTCAGTTGCAGCGGGCCGAGCTGGACCACGCGCTGCGCAAGTTGGAGGAACTGATCGAGTTTTCGGGCGCCGATGGTTTCCGCCCTGCGCTGTATCTAGCCCAGGCGCGCTGGAGTGACGACCCAGGACAACGGCATGACTTTCGCAGAAGGGCGTATGACGCCTATTTGGCCATGGGCGCGCATGCGCACGCCAGGCGTCTGCTTGACGGTGATGCCTCGCTGGCGGGCATGCGAGAATCGGCTGCATGAGCGGAAAGCGGGTACGAACTCCGGCCCGCCCCGAATTGGTAGGGGGAGTACTATGAAATCTAAGACGCGAACGTGTTTCGCCAGATTAAGTGCGTTGGTTCTGCTGTATCTGTTTACGCAATCCGGCATCGCCGCAGACCCGCAGCTTGAGAAGGTCATGGCCTGCATGCGCGCCAATGTGCCCAAAACCCTGCAGATCAAGGAGGTCGAACTGACCGCGACGGATCGCAGTGGTGCCGGGCGCCTGATGCGTGGCCGTCTCTACGGCACCCGCGAGGACGACCGCCTGCGCGCCAGCATCAAGATCGATTCACCGTCCGACCTTGCGGGCGCCGCTTACCTGCTGCGGGAGCGTGATAACGGCGACGAGATGTATGTCTATGTGCCTTCGTTGAACAAGGTGCGCCGGGTTACCGGCGCCGGAGTGGATGGGTCCCTATGGGGCACCGATCTTTCGTATGGCGACGTCAAGCAGCTCAACAACGCTTTCACCGAGGGACAAACCAAGCTTGCCGGCGTCGGCACACTCGATGGGCGCCCGGTCTATCTGCTGTCGGCCAGACCGGCGGCGGGGCAGCCCTCGCGCTTTGGCCTAGTGCGCACCTGGGTGGACCAGCAAAGCTGTGTGGTGTTGAAGGCCGAATTTCTAGAAGGGCAGAACGTGCGCAAACGCATGGTGGTCGACCCGAAGGATCTCAAGCAGAGCGGATCGCACTGGTATGCGGCTGCGGCACTGATGACGGATCTGCAGGAGGGTACGAGCACCGCCTTGAAGGTGCTGGGCGTCAGCGCCGGCACCGATCTGTCGGGACGCTACTTCAATCCCTCGACCTTCTACCTGGGTGGATAGGCACACCGCGGTTAGCACACTAGCGAGCGAGTACCCGGCGTCTTGGATCGACTGATTGCCCGATTGGCTGCGCACCCGTGGTTGGCCCTGATGGTCACCTTGGGCATTTCGCTGCTGGCGGTGCAATCCCTGTTTGACTGGCCTCAGGGCACGTTGCGCCTGCAGGTGGACCCGTCTATCGAGCGGTTGCTCCCGGCCGACGAGGGCGATCGTGCGGTGCTGGATCGGGTGCGCGAGCAGTTTGGCGAAACTGATCCGGTGCTGGTGGCGGTCGAGTTCGACACGGTTTTCAGTCCCGACAGCATCGACCGGATTGACCGTCTGACGCGGCGCTTCAGCGAAATAGAGGGTGTGCGGCAGGTGCTGTCGCTGGCCAACGTGCCGAATCCGATCGCCGACGGTGACGAACTGGAAGTCAGCACCTTCGCCGATCAAGCCCGGCATGACCCCGAGCAGATTGCCGACTTTTCCGCTCAGATTGCAGCCAACCCGATCTACAGGAACACGCTGGTTTCGGCTGACGGGCGCATTGCTGCGTTTGCCATCACCCTCTCTGGCGTCGATGAAGTGGCGTTCCGCAGCCAGGGTTATGAGGAGCGTATCCGCTCGCTGGCCGCCGAGGTCGCCGGAACTGACCAGATATGGATAACCGGCAGTTCCGTGATCAAGGCGGAAACGACCGATGCGATCCTGCGTACGCTTCGCTTCACGATTCCGGCCATCTTCGTGCTGGTCGTCGCCATGTTGTTCGTGGCCTATCGCAGCGTGCGCGCAGTGTTGCTTGCAGCCACGGCCATTGCGCTCTCGCTGCTCTGGACCCTGGCGACTGCCGCGGCATTGGAGTTGCCGATCAACTTGGTGACCGCGATCGTGCCGCCCCTCGTCATCACGCTGGGCCTGTCTTATGCCGTACATCTGCTGGCTGAGTACTTCGATGGCCGTGCTCAGGAGACGCCGACGCGCCGCGTAGAACGCGTGATCACCCGCGTTGGCTTGGGCCTGTTGTTGTCAGCCGCAACGACGATTGCTGGCTTCCTGGCGTTGATGCCGGGTTCCTTGCCGGCAATTCGCGAGTTCGCGTTGCTCTCAAGCCTGGGTGTCGCCTATTCGATGCTGTTGACGCTGATCTTCCTGCCGGCAGGCTTGCGTTTGATGGGGCCTCAAAGGAGGCTGCGACCGCCGGGCGAAGCGTTCTTCGCGCGCAAGGCGCGCACGCTTGCGGTATTTGATCTGAAGTGGCGTAACTGGATTATCGCGATCGCTGTGTTGTCGGTGCCGATCGACGTGTACTTCATTAACCAGATCAAGGTTGGTACCGAGTACATCAAGAGCTTCGACGAGGACACGGCCGTACGCAAGGACTACGAAGCCATCAATCAGGCGTTCGACGGTGCAAGCACGATCTCGATACTGATAGAGACCCACGTCAATGATGCGCTGACTGATCCGGCACTGATTCGCGAGATCGAACGCCTACAGGCATGGTTGCAGCAGCAGCCGGAGGTCGGATCGGTGGTGTCCTACGTTGACCACCTGAAGCTGATCAACCGCAACTTGAACGAGGGCGATCCGGCGTTTTACGCGGTGCCCAAGGATCAGGCCGCCGCCAAGCAGTTGATGGTGTTTGGAGGTAATGACGAGATTCGTCGCGT
>JBFJKG010000223.1:0-4225 GCA_041635075.1 Solimonas sp. | reverse complement strand
GCTATATCGTTTCGGCGCCCAGCGGCGGGGGCAAAACCAGCCTCACCCGCGCCTTGCTGCCGCGACTGGCACGGCACGGTGTGCGCGCCGGCATTTCGGTCTCCTACACCACGCGGGCGCCGCGCACCGGCGAGCAGGACGGCGAGCACTACCACTTTGTCGATGAGGGCCGCTTCCTGCAGATGGTGGCCGAGGATGCGTTTCTGGAGCACGCGGAAGTCTTTGGTCGGCGCTATGGGACCGGCCGTGTAGCCACCGACAAGCAGCTTGCGAGCGGGCGAGACGTGATTCTGGACATCGACTGGCAGGGCGCGCGCCAGGTGCGCCGTAGCCTGCCGGAGGCGGTCAGCATCTTCATCCTGCCGCCCTCGGTGGCCGAGCTGGAGCGGCGTCTGCGCGACCGCAGTCAGGACAGCGAGGCAGTCATCGCCAGCAGGATGCAGGCCGCGCGCCAGGAGATGGCACACCACGACGAGTATGACTATCTGGTCATCAACGAGCAGTTCGAGCAGGCGCTGGAGGAACTGGCGGCGATATTCCTGACGCGGCGGCTGAGCGCCGCCGAGCAGGTGCAGCGGCATGCGGACCTGATTCACGGCCTGCTGGCGAAATAAGCAGCATTCCGCTAGAATCCGCGACCTTATTTGCAGCCCCTCTAGGTTTTGCCATGGCTCGTGTCACTGTCGAAGACTGTCTGGCCCAGATTCCCAATCAGTTTGATCTGACCCTGGTTGCCGCCAAGCGCGCGCGCCAGCTTGCACGCGGGGCCGAGGCGCGGTTGCCGTGGGGTAATCACAAGTCCACCGTGCTGTCGCTGCGCGAGATCGCGGAAGGCTTTACGGGTCGTGGGGTTCTGGAAGAAATGGATCTGCCGGCCGTTCAGCAGCCGAAGATGGAACTGGAAGCCTTGGATCCCTCGTTCGACGCCTGAGCGTAGTTCCAAGCTGCCCAGCAAGGCCCGCCGCGTGCGGGCCTTGTGCGTTTTAGGCGCCGGAGGCCGCGGGCGCTCTTATACTGGAGCGCATGGAACAGCTGTCGGTCATTCAACGCCTCGGTAACGTGATCCGCACGCAACGTGCGGAGCGCGAGTACGGCATTGATGCGCTCGCCCGTCAGCTGGAGGGCTATCTGCCCGAGGATCAGATCGCACTGGTGCGCAAGGCCGCGGAGTTCGCGACCAATGTGCACACCGGCCAGCGCCGCTCATCCGGTGAACCCTATGTGTATCACCCGCTGGCGGTCGCACGCATTCTGGCCGAAATGCGCATGGACCACGTGACCCTGATCGCCGCGATCCTGCACGACGTTATCGAGGACACCGGCGTTTCCCGCGAGTCGCTGGCGATCGAGTTTGGATCCGATGTGGCGACCCTCGTGGACGGGGTCAGCAAGGTCACGCGAATCGAAGGCCGTACCCGTGCCGAGATGCAGGCGGAAAGTTTCCGCAAGCTGCTGCTGGCAATGACCCAGGACCTGCGGGTGATTCTGGTCAAGCTGGCAGATCGCCTGCACAACATGCGCACGCTGGGACACATGGCCGCCGACAAGCGGCGCCGCATTGCGCGCGAGACGCTGGATATCTACGCGCCGATCGCACAGCGCCTCGGAATCTACTTCATGCGCACCGAGCTTGAAGATCTAGGCTTCGCCAATCTGTACCCGAAGCGGTATGGGGTGCTTGCGCAGTCGATGAAGACGCAGTTGGGCGACACCCGAAAGCTGATCCGTGAGGTCGAGCAAAAGCTTTCGGTAACACTGCGCGAAGAGGGCATCGGCGCCACCGTGGTTGGACGCCAGAAGAACGTCTATGGCGTCTACCAGAAGATGCGGCGCAAGAAGCTGAAGCTGCTGAAGGTCATGGACCTGCTGGGCTTTCGCGTCATCGTGACCAAGGTTGATGATTGCTATCGCGCGCTGGGCATCGTGCATCATGTCTACAAGCCGGTACCCGGCGAGTTCGACGACTACATCGCCAACTCGAAATCCAACGGCTATCAGTCGTTGCACACAGCCTGCATCGGACCAGATGGGCACAAGATAGAAATCCAGGTGCGTACGCGCGACATGCATCACGTCGCCGAGAGTGGCATTGCCGCGCACTGGCAGTACAAGCAAGGTGCGCGCGATGGTGCTGCCGGGCCTCAGGTCCGCGCCCGTGAATGGGTCAGCAATCTGGTGGCCGACTTCGGCGGCGCCAGCCCGATGGACTTCATCGAGAACGTCAAGGTCGACCTGTTCCCGGACGAGGTGTACGTGTTCACGCCTCGAGGCGAGATTCGCCGCCTGCCTCGCGGCGCGACCGCAGTGGACTTTGCGTATGCGGTGCACTCGCAACTCGGCGACCACTGCGTCGCTACCCGGCTTGATGGGGTGCTGGAGCCCCTGCACACACATCTGCGCAACGGCCAGACCGTGGAGATCATCACCGCGCGTCACGCGCGGCCGAACGCCGCGTGGCTGAATTTCGTGAAGACCGCCAAGGCGCGGACTGCGATCCGCAACTACCTGCGTAACCAGCGCGAGGACGAGGCCGTGCGCCTCGGGCGGCGGCTGCTCGAGATCGCCCTGCGCGAGATGGGTGTTGCAGCGTCTGCGCTAAAGGACGAGACCCAGCTCGCGCCGGTGCTGCTGGCGCACAAGCTCAAGGACGTCGAGGACTTGTACGCCGCGATCGGCAGTGGTCAGCGACTGGCAACTCTGGTGGCGCGCCACTTCTTGCCTGAAGGGGTCGCCGCTCAGCGGGCCGGCGGCGCGGCGCCGCTCGCGATCGAGGGCACCGAGGGTCTGGTGCTGGACTACGCGCGCTGTTGTTTCCCGTTGCCGGGCGACGAGATCCGCGGGCATGTCAGCGTCGGCCGTGGCATCGTCGTCCATCGGTTGGACTGCCGCCACGCCAAAGGCCGGCCGCAGGATTGGGTGCCACTGACCTGGAGTGACAAGATCCAGAATGACTTCCTGTCGGAAGTCCGGCTCAAGGCGCACAACAAGCGGGGTCTGTTGGCCAAGGTCACGGCCGAGATTGCCAATGCCGAGGCCTCGATAGAGAACGTACAGATGCCGGATCGCGCCGGCAGCGAAGCGATGGAGATGCGCTTCATCCTGACGGTGAAGAATCGCGTGCATCTTGCGCGGGTGCTGCGCCGCTTGCGCCGCATCGAATGGGTAGAGCGCGTGGCGCGGCTCTAGAATGGGCGCGCTACCGCCGTTTTCACTACGCTCAGGACGCACATGACCAGGGAAATCATTCAGACCGCAGCCGCGCCCGCGGCCATCGGCACGTACTCGCAGGCCGTCAAGTGCGGCAATACGGTGTATCTGTCCGGGCAGATACCGCTGGACCCCGCAACGATGAGCTTGCTCAACGCGACGATCGAAGACGAGATCCACCAGGTGTTCCGCAATCTCTCGGCCGTGGCGCAGGCTGCTGGCGGCTCGTTGCAGGACATGGCCAAGCTCAATGTATTTCTGACCGACCTTGCGCACTTTGCCAAGGTCAACGAGATCATGGCGCAGTACTTTCACGCGCCGTATCCGGCGCGTGCCGCGATTGGTGTAGCCAGCCTGCCGCGCGGCGCGCGGGTAGAGGCCGACGGCATTCTCGTGCTTGGTGACTAGAGCGCCGCCCAAGGCGGGATCGCGTCCGTCGCTGACGCTGGACACCGAGCTTACCTATCTCAAGGGCTGCGGGCCGCATGTGGCGCAGCGACTGCGCAGTCTGGCGCTGTTGCGCGTACGCGATCTGCTGTTCCATCTGCCGCTGCGCTACGAGGACCGTCGGCACCATCAGCCCCTGGCGCGGTTGCGCCCCGGTGAGGACGCGCAGGTCTGCGGACGCATCACCGCTGCGGATGTGCGTTTTGCCGGCCGCCGTATGCTGCGAGTAGGCATCGAAGATGAAAGCGGCACACTGTTGCTGCGCTTCTTCCACTTCAATGAAGCACAGCGCAGCAATCTCGGGGTGGGGCGCTGGCTACAGGCCTATGGCAGCGTGCGTGCCGGACCCCAAGGTCTGGAGATGGTGCATCCACAGTATCGCGTGGCGGATGATGCTGAATCCCTGGCGCCGGAGAAAAGCCTGTCTCCGGTCTATCCGCTAACGACTGGCGTGACCCAGCAGCGACTGCGCGATCTGATTGCCCGCGCCTTGGAACTGGCCGCTACCGACGCCGATCTGAATGCGCCGATTCCTGGCTTGGAAGGCCTGACGACGCTGGCTGCGCTGGGC
>JBFJKG010000222.1:0-4241 GCA_041635075.1 Solimonas sp. | reverse complement strand
CCGACTGCATCGAAGTGGCCGACACCCCGGCGGATCTGTTCCGCAAGCTGGACGAGTGGGGCGGGGAGGCGCTGGTGATTCCACACGGCACCACCTGGGGTTACTACACACCGCCGGGCTCCAGCTGGGAGAAGCAGCTGAGCCGCGCCCAGCACGACCCCAAGCGACAAAAACTGATCGAAATCTACTCCGGACATGGCAGCGCCGAGCAGTATCGGGATTGGCGTGCCGTTGCATACGACGCCTCCGGCGCGATGGTCTGTCCGGAGGCCAGCGAAGACTACCTGCCGTGCTGCAAGCGTGCAGGCCAGATCATTCAGTCGCGCTGCGATGATCCGGCCTCGGCCGAATGCGCGGCGCGAGTGCAGGAGGTCGAGAAAAACTATCTCAAGGCCGGCCGCGCCGGACAGCTCACCGTGGCCGACGTGCAGCCGGAAGACTGGCTGAACTGCGGGCAGTGCACGGACTGTTTTCAGCCGCCGCTGAATCATCGGCCCGGAAGTTCGGTGCAGGCCATCATGGCGCTGAGCAATCCGGCCGAACGCGATGACGACGGCGGTCCGCTGCGCTTCCATTTCGGCTTTATTGGCTCCAGCGACAATCATGCCTCGCAGCCCGGCACCGGCTTCAAGGCGGCAGGCCGTCATGCTTCGACCGAGGCGCGAGGTGCGGCCAATGACGTGGTCCAGCAGCGCTTTGTCGATGCGGCCAAACCCAAGGGTGATCCGCAGCGACCGCGTGAGTTGAGCCTGGATGCCACGCCGTACAACTTCCTGCAGGTCAACGAGACCGAACGCCAGGCGTCGTTCTTCTATACCGGCGGCTTGGTTGCGGTGCATGCGCCGACTCGTGATCGCGGCGCCATCTGGGATTCGCTGCAGCGCAAGGAAGTCTATGGAACGTCGGGGCCGCGCATGTTGCTGTGGTTCGACCTGCTGGGCAGTGACGGCACGCGCCATCCGATGGGCTCCGAGCTGGAAGGCGTGGACGTGCCACGGTTCCAGGTGCGTGCGATGGGTGCCTATGAACAAAAGCCGGGCTGCCCCGCGTGGACTGAGGAGGCGATCGGTGCCGAGCGGATCGAACAACTGTGCGGAGGCGAGTGCTACAACCCCGGAGATGCGCGTACACCGATTGACCGCATCGAGATCGTGCGCATCAGACGCCAGGCCCGCCCTGATGATCCGTTGCAGCCTTTGATCGAGGATCCCTGGAAGGTGCTGCGCTGTGCCGACGAAGGGCAGGGGTGCACGGTCGAGTTCGAGGATCCCGACTACCCGGCGCTGAGCCGTGAAGTGCTCTATTACGCGCGGGCCCTGCAGCGGGCAGAACCGGCGATCAACGGAGGCCAGTTGCGCTGCGAGTACGACGATCAAGGCCAGTGCATCGCGGTGCGCCCTTGCCACGGCGACGCACGTACCCCGCTGGAGGATCAGTGCCTGACCGATGTTCAGCACCGAGCGTGGTCGAGCCCCATTTTCATCCGCCCACCAGGCTAGTCCGCGATGCAAAGATTTCTTGATCGCCTGAGCCGTTTGCAGCAGCGGCATGCGCTGCTGCTGTTTCTGGCGCTGGGTGCCGCGCTGTTTACGGCAGAGGGCCTGCGACGGCCGACGCCGACGCTGGCGGCGCCTGGCGTCGTCGGTGCAGGTGCGAGCGCGCAGCAATGGCTGGAGGAAGAGGTGTTGTACCGCGAAGCCCTGGCGCGAGGTCTGGACGAGGGCGATCTCATCGTACGTCGACGTCTGGCCCAGAAGATGCGCCTGTTGCTGGAAACCAGCGTCGACGTGCCCGAACCCGATACTGCGCAGTTGCGCGCGTGGATCGATGCGCACCCGGCTCGTTATGGCGGGCTTGAGCATCTGTCGCTGAGTCATGTGTTCCTGTCTCGCAGTCTGCGCGGCACGCAACTGGGCGATGACGCGGTCCGGGTGGCCGCGCAACTGCGCAGCGGCGCGGTGCAGGAAATTGAACGTCTCGGTGACCCGCATCCCGGGGGAACGCAACTGCAGCGCGTCACGCACCGCGAACTTGAACGTCTGTTCGGCACGCCGGTGACCGCGCAGTTGCTGGAACTGCCGGTGGGTAGCTGGGAAGGCCCGATCGCTTCTGCGTTCGGCATCCACTTTGTGTACGTGCGGCAGCGGCAACTTGGCACGCCGGACTACGCCGCGGTACACGACCGCGCGCAGCGTGATTTCCTGATCGAGCAGCGGCGTATCGCAACTGCGGTGGCATTGACCGACCTCAAGGCACGCTACGGCCTGAGCGAACGGCTGACGACTCCATGAAGCTTGCAACCGCGTTGCGCCTCGCGGGCATGATGCTGAGCCTGGCGATGGTCACGCCAGAGCTGCAGGCGCATGCAATGAAGAGCGCGCAATGGCAGTTGCAACAACTGGATGCCGACACCTGGGCCAGCAGGCTGCGACTGCCGGAAGATGCAGAAGGGCGCCTGCTGTCGCTGCAACCGCAATGGCCCGCCAGTTGCGAGCGCAGCGACGCGCCGCGGACCCAGCCGGTAGATGAAGGCAGCCTGGTGCTGTGGACCCTGCGTTGCCCCAACGGACTCGATGGCCCGCTGGGTCTGAGCGGGTTCACGGTGCAACTGCCGGACGCCGTATTGCTGATCGCTCCGCTGCAGGGCGAAGGCACGTACAGCGTGCTGTCGACCACCCGTCCAAGCTGGACGCCAGGGCTCACGCCGGAGCCGCCGCCGGTGGCGCACTACCTTGCGCTGGGGGTGGAACACATCCTGCTGGGACCTGATCACCTGCTATTTGTACTCGGACTGTGGGCGCTCTGGCGTCGCAGCCGACAGCGCCTGCGTCAGCTGGTTGCAACGCTGACGGCATTCACGGTCGCGCATTCGATCACGCTTGCGGGCGCGCTACTGGCGGGCTGGTGGTTGCCGGCTGCGGCTGTTGAGGCCTGCATCGCGGCCTCGATCCTGCTGCTGGCTGTGGAGCTCGCAAGCCCTGAGCACGGCCTGGCCGAACGGTTTCCGGCTGCCGTCGCCTTTGGCTTCGGCTTGCTGCATGGCTTCGGGTTCGCCGGAGCGCTGGCGGCCATTGGTCTGCCGGAGCATGCGCGCGGCTGGGCGCTCGCCTCGTTCAATCTGGGCGTCGAAGCAGGTCAGCTGTTCTTTGTGGTGGCGCTGATGGGCGTTGCCATTGCCGCCAAGCCGCTGCGGCGCTGGATGCCGGTCGCGCTGGGCGCTTACGGCGCGGTTGCCGCGTACTGGTTGCTGGAACGCAGCGCGGAAGTCTTGATATGAGGAGAGCGGGGATGGGGTTTCACACTGTTGAGGTCATCGCCACCGCGTATGCGGCTGGCCGCCGCCATACCGGCACTCTGACAATGCTGTTGCTGCTGGCCATGCTCAGCGCCTGCGGCGAATCGACGCCGGCCGAGGTTGCGGTGGTGCCGCCACCGGTGGATGGCGAGGTGACGCAGGGTGAGTGCGGACCGGTCATGGCCGGGCGCAAGCAACCGCTGTATGGCGACCTGCATGTGCATACCAGCTACTCGTTTGACGCGTATTTCTTCAACTCCATCAACGGTCCGCGCGAAGCAATACGGTTTGCCAAGGGCGAGCCCGGCGGCTACCCGGCGGGAGATACCGATCCCAATACGGCGGTGAATTTCGAGCAGCTCGATCGTCCGCTGGATTTTGTCGCGGTCACGGATCACGCTGAGTTTCTCGGTGCCTTCAAGCTGCTCTGTGAGGTCAATGGCACCGTGCCGGCGGGGACCAATCCGGTCTGTGAGGCCGTCGGTCGCAGCATTCGCGCAGATATCCGCGCTTTTGTAGAAGGCACCTCGACGCCGTTTCAGGTGGTGGCGCAGACGCTGCTCGCTGAAAGCCCGACGGATCGTGTGGCCTGGGCCGAGCAGCAGCGGATTACCGACGAGGAATACGAGCCCTGCGGTTTCACCACGCTGCATGGCTACGAATTCAGCTCCAACAAGCGCGGGCAGATGCTGCACCGGAATGTGATCTTCCGTGGCGCTCAAGATGAGGTGCCCGACGTAGTGTTCAGCTCGGTGACGCCGCTTACCGGCGTTGACGACCGCAACGTCAATGACGAATGGATGTTCTTTGACCATCTGGAGACTGAATGCGGTGGACTGCCGGGCTGTCAGGCACTGACGATTCCGCACAGCATCAATCTTTCTGACGGTCGCTATTTCATGCCGCGGGATTTCGAGACCGGGCTGCCGCCGGGCCGCGACGGCCT
>JBFJKG010000221.1:0-4252 GCA_041635075.1 Solimonas sp. | reverse complement strand
GTTCTGGAATGTTGCGGGCCAGGCCCAGGGCTTGCTGACCGGTGACCCGGCAGATTTTGGCGCGCATGTGGATGATCAACGGGCGCTGTACTGGAACTTCGATGCCAAGCCAGCCGCGCTGGGTGCCAAGCCCGGTACGCCGGAGACGCCGGCCGACGGTGTCGAGATCTACCGCGATGACTACGGTGTGCCGATCGTCTACGCCGACACCGTACGCGAACTGTGGTTTGGTGTCGGCTATGCGGTGGCGCAGGATCGGCTGTTCCTGATGGACGCGGTACGCCGCATGGGCGCAGGCACGTTTTCCGAGCTGACCGGTTGCGGTGGCGTGCCGGGTGACATTCAGCAACGCACGCTGGCCTACAGCGATGCCGAGTATCAGCAGTTCTTTGACAGTGCGTCCAAGGATGCTCAGGACGCGGTACTCGGTTATGTCGAGGGGGCCAACGCCTGGCGCGAGCAGGTGCTGCTGGATCCGATGAAGCTGCCGGTGGAGTACGCATTGCTGACCACCGTGCCGGCGGAGTTCACGGTCAAGGATGTGCTGGCTTCCGGCGTGTTCATCACCCGGTTCGTCGCCAGCGAAGGGGGCAACGAATTTCTCAACATCCGCATGCTCAAGGCTCTGGAGGGCGTCTACGGCTCTCGGGCGGCGGCGCTGGATGCGTTTCAGGACATGATCTGGCTGGAGGACCCCAAGGCGGTAACGACCGTGCCCGCCAGCGAGGGGCGCTTCTATAACCACCCGCTACCGGCCGCCGGTCGCGAAGCGGTGTTCCGTGAACTGGCCGCATGGTCGCTGGACCTGCCGGAGACGCTGTGGAAGGGCGCAGGTACCGGGCATGCGGCCACGCCGTTCCCCTGCGACCTGTCGGCCCTGCCGGGGCCGATGGGTGGCGCCGGCGGCCTGGGTGCGGGCGAGGTGGTCAAGATGGCGCCCGCATCGCGGCCGCGCGTCGCTGCGGGCACCGCACGTCGAGTGTTCAAGCGCGAGGCCTCGGCGCGCATTGCGCGTGAAGTGCGCCGGGCGTTGCTGGAACTGCGCAATCACTTGCACGGTGGTAGTTTCGCGATGGCGATTTCCGGTGCGCGCACGCGCGATGGTGGTGGCCTGCTGATCAGTGCGCCGCAGCTGGGCTACAGCTATCCATTGCTGCTGGTGGAATACGAAATCCATGGTGCCGGCTACAACGCGCGCGGGTCCTCGGTGCCGGCGCTGCCGGTGGTCGGTATCGGCTACAGCGAACATCTCGCCTGGGGGCTGACCACCGGCTACAGCAAGACCATCGACAGTTTCATCGAGCGCATCTGCTCAACGGCAGAACAGACAGCCGGCACCTGCACGCGCAATCAGTACTTCCACAATGCGCAGTGGAAGGAGATGGATTGCCGCGTGGAGTCAGTGTCGTATCGAGCAGCGGCGAGTGGCCTGCCGGCCGGCCCTGAACTGCTTGGCACCGAAGCAGAGATCTGCCGCACGATTCATGGCCCGGTCGTTGCTCGCGACGAGGTAGCCGGGCTGGCCCGCAGCGTGCAGTACGCAATGTTCGGACGGGAGCTTGAAACCATCGAGACCGTGCGGCGCTGGAACCGTGCACAGACAATGGACGAGTTCAAGGCGGCGGCGGCGCTCGCGACCTGGAACGAGAACGTGGTGGTTGCCAGCCGAGATGGACAGATCGGCTACTTTCACTCCGGCCTGCATCCGCGGCGCTCGCCCGAGACCGATCAGCGGCTGCCGATACCCGGTACCGGTGAGCGTGATCACGCAGGAGCGCTCGGCTTTTCGGAGACACCGCAGGTCGTGAATCCGGCACAGGGCTTTGTCGCCAACTGGAACACCAAGCCGGCGTTGGGCTGGCTGGATGGAGAAGGCCTGGGCGCGACCTCGCGGCCGGGCGGACCCGGCCAGCGCGTGACCAATCTGATGGATCAGCTGGCTGCGCGCCGCGACTGGACCTATGCCGACCTCAAGGAGATCGACCGCATCGCCGGCACGCGTGACCCGCGCGCGCGCGAGTACCGCCCGGTGCTGAGTGCAATGCGCACTAGCGCCCGCGCCAGCCTGAACGACGTTCAGCGAGCCGTGCTTGATCGCATCCTGGCCTGGGATGGCAGTCACTATGGCCCGGATATCTCGCTGGACGACGAGGCGGCTACCGATAGCCCCGAGGCCACCCTGTTTGCCGAGTTGGTGGAGGCGCTGCGAGATGAACTGTTTGGTGATCTGAAGAGCGCGATGATCGATATTGGCGATGAGGCCGACGCGATGGATGATCAAACCGTATACAGCCGCCTCAGCGGCGTCGGCAGTCACGTGTTCGATCAGTCGGTCATGGACAATCTGGTGATCCGCGTGTTGAGCCCGCAGGCCTCGGGTCTGAGCTTGCGCCGCGACTACACCGGCGGCCGTACGCGCGACGAAGTCATCGCGGCCGCGCTGGAAGTTGCGCTGCAACGCCTGGCCCAGCGGTACAACAATGGCGCGCCGCTGGCGATCGCTGATCTCGATCGGGTGCGCCGCACGCATCCGCGCAGTCAGCTGTGTTCGCTGTCCGGTGCGGTGGGGCCGGGCTCCAGCACCATTCCGGGCACCAACTGCATCACCATGCCATATCAGGATCGCGGCTCCTGGGTGCACCGCGTCGGCTATGAGTCCAACTAGACCGCCTGGTTGGTGAAGCCGCCCGTGCCCTGTCGGGCGTTATTCGGATGGTGGGCGCGCCGGCTCGTCCGGGGCGCCCTCTTCATGCTCCGGCCGCGAGAGTCCGGCGGTGATGACGAAGCGCATGGCTTCCTCAAAGCCCATGTCGAGCGGTGTCAGGTACTTCCTGGGTAGCAGCAGGGTATAGCCGCCGATCTGGTAGCTCATCGGCAGATACACCGCGACCTCGTTCTCGGTGCAGGAGAGGCCCGCAGCTTCAAGATCCTCCACGGTGACGAAGCCGACCAGACGCACGGGCAGATTGGGGAGTTGCACCATGACGACCTGACTGAATCGACGGCCGTTCTTGTTGCTCATCAGGCCGGTGAGGTCGCGCACGGCGCCGTACACGGTCTTCACCATCGGGATGCGGTTCAGGAATTCGTCGAGCCAGCTCAGTAGCTGACGCATGAACACACCCTGCAGGCCCAGGCCAACCATGAAGATCAGCAGGATGGCCAGCAGCAAACCCATGCCGGGCAGATACTGAGAACTCGGCAGCAGCGCACCGATGAGGCCGCCGAGCACCGATTCCGCGGCCTTGATCACCCACATGACCACCGCGACCGTGATCAGTATCGGCAGAATCGCGAGCAGGCCGGTCAGGAAGGTGCCGGTCAACCGTGTCAGCGTGCGGCGCAGGCCATTGTTGATGTCGGAGTTCAAGGACTTCATATGCAGCTCCACGTGTAGCGCCCCAGCGTCTTCGATGCGAGCACGACCTCATCGCCAGGCAGCAGCGGGCCCACCCCCTTGGGTGTACCGGTATAAATGATGTCGCCCGGCTCCAAGGCCCAGGTTTGCGAGAGGATGTGTATCTGGCGGGCAACCGGAAACAGCATGTCGCGTGTGTGTCCGTGCTGTCGCAGCTTGCCGTTGACGTGACAGGTGAACTCAAGCTTCTGCAGATCCTGGCTCAGATACGGCTTGAAGTCGCCCAGCGGTGCCGCGCCATCAAACGCCTTCGCCAGCTCCCAGGGCTTGCCGCTGGACTTCAAGCTCGTCTGCAGGTCGCGCAGGGTCAGGTCCAGCCCCAGCGTGAATCCGGCAACCCAGTCCAGTGCCTCGTTTTCAGCGATGTCTGCGCCGCCACCGGTCAGCATCACCACCAGCTCGGCTTCGTGATGAATCGCGCCGCGTCCGCGTGGCAGGCGGATCGGCTCGCCTTCCGCAACGAGGCAGGAAGTGGGTTTGATGAATACCACACAGTCACCGTCGGCCGCGTGGCCGAGATGTGCAAGTTCCTTCACATGCTCAGCGTAGTTCTTGCCGATACAGAAAATGCGGTTGACCTTCATCGCGTCATGCCCTGCCAAAGTAGCCGGCATTATCCCGGAAGTGAATCGGTACGGTCTGCATGCCGATCGCCGACGCAGGCGCCGTGATTGCATGTGGCCGCAACGCGTGCCTATGGCACTGATCTTGCTGTGACTGACAGAGCCTATCGTTGGCCGGAGTCGTCATGAGTCGATCCAGTGTCAATCTGGCCTTGCTGGGGCTGGGAGAGCACGAGCAGCGCGTGCTGGTATCCGCCGTCAGCGCTTTGGC
>JBFJKG010000220.1:0-4253 GCA_041635075.1 Solimonas sp. | reverse complement strand
TCAGAGCTGCGCGGGGAACCAGGGCGCCGGCGGCGGCGGAATATTGAATTCTGCCGGATATTGCGGCCCTATGAAACACAGACCCCCTGCCGGCGCAGTAATTCCGGCCTTTCTACGATCACCCCACTCAAGCACCTGTGCGACCCAGGAGGACGGCTCTCGGCCCAGACCAACCTCGACCAGCGTCCCAGTGATATTGCGCACCATGTGATGCAGAAACGCATTGCCCTGGATATCGAGGACAACGAAATCACCGCTTCGTACCACATTCAAGCTCGTGATCGTGCGGACGGCAGACTTGGATTGGCATTGCGAGTGGCGAAACGCCGAAAAGTCGTGTGTGCCGGTCAGGCATTGCGCGGCGTCATGCATCATCACGGCGTCCAGCACCTGCGGCCACCATCCGACGCGGTTATGCAGCAAGGCGCTGCGCGCGCGATGATTGTGGATGACGTAACGGTAACTACGGGCGCTTGCGCCATAGCGCGCATGGAAACCAGCAGGCACCGCGTGTATCCAGCGCAGGTTCACATCCTTCGGCAGCAAGCTGTTCACCCCGAGCAGCCACGCGTAGTCGCTGCGATGCGCATCGGTATCGAAGTGCACAACTTGCTGCAACGCGTGCACACCGGCATCGGTACGGCCGGCCGCCACCGTGCGTACTGCGTGGTTGGCCACCTTGCCGAGAGCCTGCTCCAACTCTGCCTGCACCGTACGCCGGCCACTCAGGGCCTGCCAGCCTGAAAAGCCGGTGCCGTCGTATTCAACACCGGCGGCGTAGCGCGTCATATCGGTGACCACCACAGCAGGCCCCAAA
This sequence comes from Solimonas sp., assembly GCA_041635075.1. Lineage (GTDB taxonomy): Bacteria > Pseudomonadota > Gammaproteobacteria > Nevskiales > Nevskiaceae > Solimonas. The sequence continues at coordinate 3,436 of JBFJKG010000220.1, read as the reverse complement.
GTGCCACGGGCAGCAGCCACTCCCAGTAGCGGGGCGCTGGGCCAGGCTCCAGCATCCGCGATGTCGCCACAGCAGGTGTCGACTCAGGATGCGCCTCCAATCCTCGGACCAATTCGGCGGCCGCATCGAGCAGTGATGCTTTCTTGCTGCGCAGGGCGTTGACACGCTCTTGCATGCCACCCACCTGATCCAGCGCCAATGCCAGGCGCAAAGAAAATGCCGTGGGATCAACGCCCACGGCGCGCAGTGGCCGCAAACCGCGATTGAGCCCCTGCACCAGCGCGGGTATCGGCGTGGACACCAATAGCAGATACACCGCGGTCAACAGATCAAGCAGGACCAGGGACCTGCGCGCACCCTCGTGCATCCCTTCACGGCTCAGCCCAGGTAGTTGCTCGTACACGGGATCGCCCGGTGTAAAACCGAGATACAGCACGAAGATAGCCAGGAACAGCCAGCGCAAGCGCGACAGACCACGCAATAAGCGCTCGAAATGATCGCCAGCGAGCCATCCATAGAGCGCCAGCAGCACGCATGCCAACGCCGCGACGGCAGGCAGGCTGAGGCTCGGCAGCAGTGCGGCCAGCACCATCAGACACAGTATGCGAATGAACGGATTCACGTGCCGCTGATGCGGCCCGACCGCCTCAGCTGCTTAGCCCAGCCGGGCAATCAGGGCCTTCGCATCCTGCTTCTGGGCATCGTTGCCCTGCTCCATGACCTCGCCGAGCAGGCTGCGTGCCATCTCGTCATCGCCCATGTCGACGTAGGCGCGCGCCAGATCCAGCTTGGTGCCGGCTTCGTCGCCAGAAATGGTTGACGAATCCGCGGGCATCTCGCCGAAATCGAAATCGGCGCCCACGTCTTCCAGCTCCGCCTCAGCCTCTGCGGCCTGCTCGGCGCCCATTGTGGCGGGTGCCTCGGGTGCCGCTGCGGCCTCGGGTTCAGACATGGCCGGCTCGTCGAACTGGCCCAGATCAAATTCCATTTCATTGCCCGCCGGCGCCGCCGAGGGCGCTGCCGGTGCGGGCTCTGCTGCAGGCTTCGGAGTGTCGAAATCGCCCAGATCAAACTCCAGGGCGTTGTCCTTGCTCTTGGCCAGCTGCAAGCCTTCATCCTGATCCAGCGTGGAAAGTTCCAGATCCTCAAGCTTGAAGTCCAGCCCCTCGTCCAGTCCCGTCGGCAGCGCCGGTGGCGGCTCGGCTGGCGCCTTCTCGGCAGCAGTGCTGGGAGGTGGCGTCGCAGTCGGCGGCGTCGCCAAGTCATCAAAGCTCATATCCATCGCGACGTCGGCCGAGCCGGCGTCGGACTGATAAATATCGGCGCCTGGCTCCAACTGCTGCCCCATGATCGCCAGCTTCTGCCAGTCGGCGGCACTCAGCTTGGGCCGCAGCGATTCCGCTGTTTCACGGAACTCCGCAACCTTACCCGCCGCAAAATAGGTCTCTGCCAGCTTGACCTGCACATCGCTGCGTCCAGGCTCCTTGGCCGCCGCCTGCTTCAGCAGCAACGCAGCTTCGTCATACAGGCCATACGCAAGGTGGAAATCAGCCTCAGAGAGCGGATCGTTGGCGTCGAGGTTGATCTGAACTGTTTGTGACTCGAATTGACCAGTCAGATCAAAATCCACGGCGTCCGTCGGCGGCGATGCTGCCGGCGGCGTCTCGAACATCTGCGTGGCCGCGGCCGAATCCAGATCATCCGCAGCGATCTGCTGCGTCTTGATCTGCTGGGTAGCCAGCTGCTGGGTGTCCAGGCTCTCGGTCTTGGTGCCCGGCGAAGACGCCGACGCCTCGAGAGTGTCGTCAAACGACTCCTGGATCTGCTCCAACTGCTCCTTGGTCGAGAGCGTGCGCTCGGCAGGCACCGCCGCCGCCGGCGCTGAAGGCTTGGCGACAACAGCAGCCGCAGCTGCGGCGACAGCCTTTGGCCGGGTAACGGTAGTCGTAGCTATGGCTGGAGCGGCACCGCGACGCTTGGCCAGCACTTTGGACACCAGATAGCCAACCCCGCCCAGCACCAGCAATCCACCCAGCAGCGGCAGCAGCAAGGCTTCCAACAGCGAGGGTTCAGAAGATTCTCCGCCCGACTGGACAGCCGGTTCAGGCACCGGCACCGGCGTGGCGCTGTTCTCGGCAGGCTCAGTCGACGCAGTGGCGTCATCACCCTGCTCCACGCTTACCACGGCATCCTCCGCGCCCGCAGTCTGTACTTCAGACCCGGCCGCAGCTTCGTCTCCCGTAGCAGGTGTCGACGCGTAGGCTTCCTCCGGCGGGGTGCCGAGATCGGAAGGCGGCGGTTGGCTGCTTTCGGATATCGGCGCCTCGGGCGCTGCGGCAGGTGCCTGTTTCCCTGCATCTGGCGCTGGCGTCATGATCGGCTTGACGCTGATTGGCGCGGGAGCCGGCGCCGCAGCGGGCGCGGAAACCTCGGGCGTCGTTGCCTGCGGCGCCGGACGCTGCGCAGGCAGCCCTCTTAGCCGGGCCACTTCTGCCTTGGCCGCCGCCGGGCTCACTGCCCGAATGCTGTCGGGGCTCGGCACCTTCAGTACCGCACCGCGGCGCAGGCCGTTGATGCCCCCGTCAAAGGATTCGCGATTGTTCTCGTAGATGGCCAGCAGCATCTGATCCATCGTGACGCCTGCTTCCGGGCGCAGACGGCTGGCGATGCTCCAGAACGTCTCACCCGACTGCACAGGACCGTATTCACCCTCACCCAGTGCAGTTGGCGCGGCAACAGGTGCCGGTGCTGCTGCCCCAGATGCTGCGGGCACTGGGGTCAAGGCCGGGGCGGGCTTGGATGCAGCAGGTGCCGAAGCGGACACAACCGGGCGCTTCGCTTCCTCCGCCGTCTGGTAGAACTCTGATGGACTCGACACAGGGGCCGGAGCGGGTACCGGTATCGGACGAGCCGACTCGGGGGCAGCGCCGACCCCCGGGGGATCGAGCAGCACCGTGTATTCACGCAGCAATCGGCCACTACTGGCGTTGACGCTCAGCAGGAAGTTCAGGAACGGCTCGCGCACGACCTGCGAGCTGCTGATCTCGATCCGCGGATTGCCGTCGTTGACGACATTGAAAGTCAGCGTAGAAAGATAGTCCCCGCGCTCGATACCGGCGCGATCAAACTCGGCATTGCTTGCCAGCGCGACACGCACTGATTCGGCTTCGTCAGCGGCTAATGCCGACAGCGGAATGCTCGCTACGAAGCGCTGATTGAGCCGCGAGCGAACATCAATTTCCCCTAGCCCCAACGCCGACACTGTGGACAGCCACAACACCGGCACCAACGCCGACATTATCGGGAATATGCGCTTCATAACTTCTCCAGAATCCGACCCGCTGGCCCACTCCCCATGCCAGTTCAAGCGGCAGTTGAATTTCCGCTTGTAAGCCCTTTTATACACGATGAATTATAAATAGTCACGGATCAAAAT
>JBFJKG010000219.1:0-4265 GCA_041635075.1 Solimonas sp. | reverse complement strand
GATGCGAAGCACGCCGTTCTGCTCCGCAGCGACGCCGGAGGTATGCACCACCACAGAATCCCGCTGCAAGAACAGCAATGCCGACAACTGCTCCAACACGCCTTGAGTGAAGCGGTCCATGGAGCGAAGCTCAAAAATATGGGCGGACGCTTCGATCACCTTCTCCAGGCCGCGGCGATTGGCGTCTAATGCCACCAGGTCGCGGTACGTCGCGAGTCCGGTGTACACCGTGGTGAACAGCCGCGTACGCGTCAGCTCGGTCTTGTTTTTGTAGTCGTTGATGTCGTAGCGGGTGATCACCTCCAACTCAGGGGCCTGGCCCGGCTGACCGGTGCGCAGAACGATACGCACGAATGGGTTCTTCAACTCGTCGCGCACGTACTCGACCACGTCCAGACCGGCCCGTTCGTTCTCCATCACCACATCAAGCAACACCAGCGCGATATCCGTTTCGCGGGCCAGTACCTCCTTGGCCTCCCTGGCCGAGTGCGCATGAAGGAACTTCAGACCGCGGCCGGAGAACAAAAAGTCTGACAGGGCCATCTCCGTTACTGCATGGATTTCCGGCTCGTCGTCGACGATCAGAACAGTCCATGTCGGAGCATCCGCCTCAGGAATGACGTCAGCTTCTTCTTTGAAGTTCAGCTCCTCGCTCATGCCCTGCTCCTGGCTACCCGTGGAAATCGGATCTCGAACGTGGCACCTGATCCGGGGAGACTGCTGACACGCACCGAACCGCCCAGCGTTTGGGCCACCAGGTTGTAGACGATATGCAGCCCAAGCCCACTGCCGCCGCTGCCCCGCGCAGTGGTGAAGAATGGATCGAACACCCTTCCCAGATCTGTGGCGGCGATGCCCTTGCCGTTGTCACTGTAGCTAAGCAGCAGGTCGTCACCGTCCGGGACCACCTTGATGTGCATCGCCCCGGCCTGTTCTGGCCGAAAGGCATGCGCGATGGAATTGCTGATGAAGTTGGTCAGTATCTGCGCGATCGCCCCCGGATAGCTGTCCACCTCCAGCTGTTCTGGGCAATTGACCTCAATGTGATGCCCCAGCTTGCTGTACTTCGGCGCGATGCTCTGCAAGGTGTCGGTAATGCAGGTCTTGAGGTTGAACTTCCGGCGCTCGTCGCTGGACTGATCCACCGCAACCCGCTTGAAGCTCTGGATCAGATCCGCCGCCCGCTCAAGATTCTTGAGAATGATATGACTGGACTCTTTGGCAACGCCAAAGAATCGCTCCAGTTCGGTACGCCTCAGATCGCCGCGGTCGTACTGGTCCTTGACCTGAGTTACGCGTGCGCTGAGCGTCGAGGCCGCAGTCACGCCCACGCCAACCGGTGTGTTGATCTCATGCGCGACCCCGGCCACCAGTGCACCCAGCGAGGCCATCTTCTCGCTCTGCACAAGCTGATCCTGGGTTCGCCTCAGATCAGCGAGCGTCTGCTCCAACAGCGCGTTGGCCTTGGTGGTCTGCTCCACTTCCTGTGCGAGGGCGTGGCGTCCGCGGCGAACCTCGTCGTCGGAGATCGCGATCTGCAGCAACATGCCGTTGAAATCGGATGCCAGACGCCCCAGCTCATCGGTACCGGATTCAGAAACTCTCAATGAATAGTCGCCGGTATCGGAAATACGGCGCGCGGTCTCGGCCAGTTGCAGTATCGGGCCGGTGATGGTTGATTGCGCGCGAATAGCAATCAGAAAGCTCAGTGCAAAGCTAACTGCGAGAATCATCACCGCAAAGGCGATCTGCCGCTGGATGGCGTCCCTTACGTTTTCAAGACTCTGCGTCACATGCAGGCTGCCAACCAGCTCACCCGCCAGTGCAGCCGGCACCGCTACCGCGATCATTCCGGATTGATCGGTGTTGACGTGCTCCTGCGCCTCGACTCGGCCATAAGCCGGGCATGGCGCAGCACCCTCGGCTTCGTAGGAAGCAAACAGCAGCCCGCTCTGATTCTCGTCCAATCGGTAAAGACAGGCGCCCATGACGCTCTGCTTGGCTCGCAAAGCTGCAAGAGTCTCGGCGGCCGCGCGATTGTCGCTGAAGGTCAGCGCGGCGGTAGTGTTCTCCGCGACGGTACGCGAGGTTGCCGTCAGATCGCGAATCGCCTCGGCCTTGTACAAGGTGTACGAGTATCCGATGAAGGCAGGCAACGCAAACAGCAGCGCGACTGTCGCTGTCAGCAGCATCAGCACCGTCAGCTTGATGCGTATCGGCGCACTGCGGAAACCCAGTCCATTCTTCAGCAGCATCAATGCCTCACCACGTCGGAAAGCCCCAGGAGCTTGGAGCTGAGTTGCAGTCGCTCGCGCTCTGTCTGTGCCGCGTTGATCTCAAATCGGACCTTGTTGTTGCTGATGTACATGCGAATGCTGCCATCGCGCATTGTCAGTTCATGTTCATGGACCACCAGCACCGAGCTGCCGACCAGTGCCGCCACCGTCGACTGCAGCCGCGATTCGGTCCGCTCGGTGGTATACGCTACGTGGCAGCTCCTGAGTTCATCGGCCTGGCTGACAATTGCCACCTGAAGTGGATGACCGTTGACAACCTTGCCGCGGGTGGCCTCGACCAGAGTGCCCCCAAACGGGTCCGGTTGCAGCACGCACAATCTGAGTGGTGCACCATCAGCGGAGAGCTTGTCTGCAGGCCAGGTTACGAACTTGGCGAGGTTGAACAGCACCGCGGCCTTTACCTTACGCGCCAACAGATCCGACTCCATATCACCGGCCGCTGCTGCCGCACTCGGCGTCAGCAGCGCCAAGGCCAGCAGCGCGAGCCGCGTGATCCTTGGCCATACAGACCTGGACATGAATCGCTGAGGCATTACCAAGCCCACCGCAACTCTAGAAATACCCCTCGCTCGATACCTTGCAACGCGTTGCTGCTTCCAAACTCGACGTGCTGAGACGACAGCAGATTGCGGCCGGTGAGTGATACCTCGACAGCCGAGTTGAGCTGATACGCCGTGCGCAGATCCAGTTCGGTATAGGCCGGGACCTCATACGCCGGCAGCTTGCCGACGTACCGCAGAAATGCGTCGACCGACCACCGATCAGCAGGACGCGCCGATACCCGCAATCCGGCCTGATGTCGTGGACTCGAGCCCTCGATCGTGTTGCCGGTCGTGGTGTCGGTACTACCGGACTTTGCGTCAGCGTCCAGTTTCAGCAGGCTGTAGCTGGCCTGCACGCCGAGATCAGAACTGGCGTTCCAGCCCAGCACCAGCTCACCACCGTAGCCGTCAACCTCATAACCGTTTTCCAGTGAACCAAACGGGTTACTCGCGCTGGCTCCTTCCTGGCTGCGTACACGGTTGTACTGGTTGTAGAACGTCGCCAGGTCCAAGGTAAGCTGACTTTCGCTCCACAGGCGAAGTCCCCACTCATAGGCCAGCAAGGTTTCGGATTCGAAGTTGGGATTTCCAAGTCCGAACAACCCCGGCCCGCAAACCCCCGGGAATCCATCCGGCGGTGGGCAGTAGATCGCAACGTCAGAATCCAGCCGATTCGGTGTACGCGCCGCACGCGAGATCGCAGCCCAGGTGAACAGGCCCTCGGCAGCTTGCCAGCCGACGCGAACGCCGGGCTGGGCTTCGAATCCGGTGAAGTCGTTGTACTCGAACTTGCTGCCGACTGTGACGACCACTCGACCGTCAAGAAAACTGTGCTGGTCCTGAATGAAAGCGCTGGCGACATCAAGTATCCGCTCTGCAGGCAGGAACACTACAGCGTTGGCCGGGGGGCCACCGGTCTGGTCACGCGAGTTGCGGTAACCGACACCAAACATCAAGGTGTTGTCGGGACTGATCTGCGTGCGTCGCTGAACGTCCAGGTCGAAGGTGTCGCGCTGCTCCGAGTACAGGGTCGGTATGTAGCGACGGTAATGATCGTAGTAGGCCTGGAGCGTCCAGCCCGTCGGCTGCCCGTCGCCGGTTGCCCATCGCGCCAGTACGTTCGCGCCGCTGGCGGTCGTAGTTTGATTCTGGGGCTGGCTGCTGGTCGGCGGCGTATTGAACCGCGCCGAGTAGAGATCACCGGACAGTGTCAGGTTGTTTCCCGACGACGGCGCCCAGTCACCGCGAAAGCCGCCTTGAGTCATGCGTGAACTGTCGCCGCCACTGCTGCCATCGGTGAACTCGGATGCATCCCGATCCGCACCTTTTGCATAGAAGCGCACTGCACCCGCCTGCCCCACCTGCGCGCCGCTGCGCATGGCCGCGGCCGCGCGCTCTTCCGTGCCAGCGCCCGCACTGACGACAG
>JBFJKG010000218.1:0-4268 GCA_041635075.1 Solimonas sp. | reverse complement strand
CCAGTCGCCGACGTATCGACTGCAGGCTGGCGCGCGCTTCCGCAAACCGATAGCCCTGTACCTGCTGCCTGAGCGCCAACAACGAACCCTCCAGCTCCACCAGATCCTCGGCGCCCACCAACTGTGCCACGGTGTCGGCCGCCTCTGCTTCATGGTTGTCGAGTTGCTGTTCGAGTTGGTCCAGCAGCGCAGCACGGCGCTCTGCTGTGACCGGCGTTTCCCCTGTCCGCGCGGTACGGTCGGCCGCCGGCATCGCCTCCAGCAGCTCATCGGCGTTGCGGTTCAGGGTTCGCGCCAGCGCAGCTGCCATCAGATCGACATCCAGGGGTTTGGGTATGTAGTCATTCATGCCGGCCTGCAGGCATCGCTCGCGATCCTCCACCATCGCACTCGCGGTCATCGCCAGAATCGGCATCGTGTGCCCGCGGGCACGCAATTCACGGGTGGCGGCAATGCCATCCAATACCGGCATCTGCAGGTCCATCAGCACCAGATCAATGGGACTGGCGTCGGCCAGTTGCAGCGCCTGCGCCCCGTTCTCGGCAACCACCACGCGGGCTCCGACATCTTCCATCAGTTCGCGGGCGACTTGTTGATTGATCAGATTGTCCTCGACCACCATCACTCTAAGCCCTTGCAGGCAACCGCGCCGCAGGCTGCGCGTACGCTGCTGTGTCCCGCCGGGCGCAAGTGTACCTACCGTGTCGACCTTGCCCTCCGTCTCGGCCAGCGCCATCGGCACGCAGACCGTGAAAACGCTGCCCTCACCCGGCTCGCTTTCACAACTGATCTCACCTCCGAGCAGGTCCACCAAGCGACGCGTGATCGACAATCCGAGGCCGGTACCACCGTAGCGCCGGGTCGTGGAAGCATCGGCCTGCGAGAACGCCTGAAACAGATGCGCCTGCTCGGCGGCGCTCATGCCGATCCCGGTGTCCGCAACCACGCATTCCAGCCAGCAGCGTCCCGCTTCGTCGCGACGCGCAGCGCGTATCGAAACCACCACTCGCCCCTGCTCGGTGAACTTCACCGCGTTGCTGGCGAGGTTCAGCAGGATCTGGCCGAACCGCAACGGATCTCCGATCAGGTGTTCCGGAGTATCCGGTGCCACCCGGCACTGAAACTCGAGTCCCTTTTCTTCCGCGCGCACTGAAGCCAGTGTATGCAGCTGCGCGATGACCTCCTGCAGCGCATAGGGGATGTGCTCGAGCGCAAGCTTTCCAGCTTCGATCTTCGACAGATCCAGCACGTCGTTGATGATGCGCAGCAAGGAGCGTGCGGACGACTCGATCTTGTACAGGTAATCATGCAGGCGCGGTTCCGGCCCAGTGCGCAGTGCCAGATGACTGAGCCCGATGATGGCATTCATCGGCGTGCGTATTTCATGGCTCATGTTGGCCAGAAAGCCGCTCTTGGCCCGATTGGCCGCTTCAGCCGCCTCCTTGGCGCTTTCAAGTTCCGCCTCGAGCAGCCGTCGGTCGGTAACGTCCAGACCATAGGCGTTCCAGACGGCGATGATATTGGCGGCACCCCCCGGTCGCGGCAGCGCCTCGATATGTATCCAGCGCAGGCCATCGTGCCGGCGCACCCGGAATTCGATCGTCATCGGCGTCATTTCCGCCGCCGAGCGGGTCAATTCGGAAATGACCGCCTCGCGGTCCTCCTCAAGGACCTTCTCCAGCGCCTTCCTGTACGGGATGCGCGGCTGATCGTGGTCAATGCCAAGCAGTTGAAAATAGGCCGAGTGATTGAACAGGATTTCGATCGTGCCATCGGTATGCAGGCAGGACTGATACACGACCCCCGGCAGATTCTCGGCGAGCTCGGTGATGTGCAGCCGCGTCTGCGCCAGCGCCTGCTCCAGCTGCTTGCGCTCGGTGACATCGACAACGTAGCCGTTCCAGATCACTTCACCTGGACGACTGCCGACATGAGCTGCGGCGGCACTGTGAATCCAGACCTGTACGCCATCGGGGCGGACGATGCGCATGTCACGCCGCACGGGTTGCAGCGTGGCGGCCGAGGCCAACAGTTCGTTGCGCAGGCTTGCCCGTTCATCGTATGCAAGCTGCCGCAGCAGCAAATCGAAGGTGGGTGCGCCTTTTCCGGGGCTGAGGCCGGTGAGCGCGTAGATGCCGCTGCTGATGAACAGCAGTTCAAGCGTTCCATCGGGATTGTGGCGCAACCGATAGACCGCGCCGGGAATGCCATCCGTGACTTCCTGCAGCACCTGCTGCGCGGCCCGGATTTCGGTTTCCACCTGCTTGAGTTCGCTGATGCGGGTGACAAACCCGTTCCAGACGATGCTGTTGTTCGGCCCCGGCCGTGGCTCAGCCGAACCACGCACCCATTCGACCTGCCCCGCCGCGCCGCGCATCCGGTATTCGACGCTGTAGGGCTGCATCGTACGGGTCGATGCCTCGACCGCTGCCAGCACCCGCGCCCTGTCCTCCGGGAGTACTGCCTCGAACACCCGCCGGTAGTCGGTCAGAATCTCGTGTCGGCTGTATCCGATCAGATGAGAGAATCCATCGCTGACGAAGTTGGCCTTCAATACACCGGTGGCGCTGCGTTCAAACTGATACACGGCGCCCCCCGGAATGCGATCGGTGACTTCTCGCAACAGTCTTTGCGCCGCCTCGATTCGCGCCTCACCCTCGCGCCGATAGTTGAGCTCGCGCCGTAGCAGGCGGACCCATAGAAACATCAACGCTGCCACGCAGAGCGTAATCGCGACGCCCCATCCCAGTGACCGTATAAGCAGGCCACGCTGGATGTCGTCCGCCAGCATCGGGTCACCATAGGCGTGAGCCACGCCTGCGACCAAGGCGAGAACCCCTGCGAGCCTGCATGACGCAACCGCCCCCTTGACCATCCTCCCCCCGTGATGTCGTGCGCTGCGACAGGGTCTCACCAGTATCCAGAAGGTAGAGCAAAGTGCCGAGCGGCTCAATGTTCCGTCCGAGGATGTCCAGTGGTTTGCTATAATCGCCGCCCTTTTTAAGGGCGCCATTCCGACTGTTCTCAAGTGGCGTCGCCGCGACACCCGTGCCGAAGTATTACCCGCTAGCCATCAGCATTCAGGAGTCTCCAGCCATGACGGACAGCTTCAAAGCCAAGTCCACACTAAACGTCGGTTCCAAATCCTACAGCTACTACAGCCTGAAGGCGCTGGAACCCAAGTACAACCTCGCTCGTCTGCCTTATTCGATCAAGGTTCTGCTGGAGAACCTGCTGCGTCACGAGGATGGCACGAATACCACCCAGGCCGATGTCGAGGCGCTGGCTGGAGCGGACTTCAAGAAGGTGCCGGCCAAGGACATCAACTTCACGCCGGCGCGCGTGATCCTCCAGGACTTTACTGGCGTTCCCTGCGTGGTTGACCTCGCCGCGATGCGCGATGCGATCAAGCAGCTCGGCGGCAAGGCCAGCCAGGTCAACCCGCTCTGCCCGGTTGAGCTGGTCATCGATCACTCGGTGATGATCGATCACTACGGCTCCAAGGATGCGCTGGATCTGAACGCCAAGGTTGAATTCCAGCGCAACGAGGAGCGCTACACGTTCCTGCGCTGGGGCCAGGAGGCGCTGCAGAACTTCAAGGCGGTGCCGCCGGACACGGGCATCGTTCACCAGGTCAACATCGAGTACCTCGCACGCGTAGTGTTCGAGAAGGACGGCCTGCTGTACCCGGATAGCTGCTTCGGCACCGACAGCCACACTACGATGGTCAACGGTATTGGCGTCCTGGGTTGGGGCGTGGGCGGTATCGAGGCAGAGGCCGCGATGCTGGGCCAGCCGTCATCCATGCTGATTCCGGAAGTGATCGGTGTACGCCTGACCGGCAAGCTGGCTGAAGGCGCAACCGCTACCGATCTGGTTCTGACCGCGACCGAAATGCTGCGCAAGCGCGGCGTGGTCGAAAAGTTCGTGGAGTTCTTCGGCCCGGGCTTGGGCAACCTCGCCACGGCTGATCGCACTACGATTGCCAACATGGCGCCGGAGTACGGCGCCACCTGCGGTATCTTCCCGATCGACGAAGAGACTCTCAACTATCTGCGCCTCACCGGCCGCAGCGACGAGCAGATCGCCGTGGTCAAGGCCTATGCCCAGGCTCAGGGCATGTGGTGGACGCCGGATGCGGCCGAGGCCGAATACACCGATGTGCTGCATCTGGATCTGGGCTCGATCAAGCCGTCGCTGGCCGGCCCCAAGCGCCCCCAGGATCGCGTGCTGCTGACCGACGTAAAGGCCAACTACAGAAAGGCGTT
>JBFJKG010000217.1:0-4276 GCA_041635075.1 Solimonas sp. | reverse complement strand
GGGGCGCCGACACGCCGATTGCGTTCGAACCCTGCAATCCGCTGCCCCCCGACGGAGTTCCCAGCCTGCTCAATGCGGCGATACGCGAGGCCAGTGACCCGGGCCTGCTCGGACTGCCGTTCCCGTTCTCGCCGGAAACACCGCAGATGATCCGCTTCTACGGTTTGCCGGAAACCGTGCGCGTGCTGCTCAGCAACGCGCTGGATTTCGATCTGCCCCTGGAAGCCATCACCGCGCGCGACACCGGTGGCGGGTTTCTCAGTAACGTCGACAACGCCTATCTGACGTCAATGATGAGCCGCGACAAGGGAGCGCTTTACATCCTGAGGGGTCGCGCGCCGCGCTACGCGCATCTGCCCAGCGATGCGCCGCTGGGTAGCGCGCAGCTGCGCTACTGGTCGATCTGCACCAACGAGTTCGTGTCGCAGCGCTACGTTGGCTGCCTCACAGACTTTCAGGTGCCGGTGGATCGTGACGGCTTCTTTACCGTGGTGGTCTCGGACCCCGACCAGCGCCCCGACAACGCGGTTGCCGACAACGCCATGGCCTGGCTGCCGTGGGGCGCGGCCTACCCGGACTCGGTACTGATCTATCGGCACATGCTGCCGTCCGCGCATTTTGCGCAGGCCGTGCAGAACGTGCCGTATGGCACACCACCGAGCGAGGTCATGGGCGACTACCTGCCGCGGATCGCCTACTGCGATCGTGAGCGGATCGAGGCCGCCGGTGCTGACGCCGCCGCTGCATTCGCGGCGTGTACCGCTCAGTAGGCATCAAACCGGAGGGCACATGAGCGAGCAGGTTCGGAATCAGCGTCGCCGCGAAGTGCTTAAAGGGGTGGGGGCGGCAGCGGCGCTACTGCCGCTGTCCGGCCTCGGCGCTCCGGCGATCATCAAGCGTCGCCGCCCCAACATCCTGCTGATAGTCACCGATCAGCAGCGGGACTGGCAGGATCTGCCGGCGCAGCTGGACTTGCCTGCACGCGACTGGCTCGCTCAGCGTGGCCTGCTGTTCCGCAATTACCAGGTGCATACCACCCCCTGTTCGCCGTCGCGGTCGACGATCTACACCGGGCAGCACACACAGTTCACCGGCATGACCGCTAATCATGGCGCGCCGCCGTTTCCCGAGCTGGCACCATTGCCGACGCTGGGCCACATGCTGCGTGAGCAGGGCTACTACACTGCCTACAAGGGCAAATGGCACCTGTCGCATGTGCCGGCCGGCGCCAACCTGGACTACGGCACGTATCCAAGCACGCGCGATGTGCTGCAGCCCTTCGGGTTCTCCGACTACAACGACGATGGCGATCCGCACGGTGTAACCTGGACCGGCTACAAGTTCGATGGCCAGATAGCCGCGCAAGCGGCGCAATGGCTGTTTGAACGTGGGCGTGTGCTTGACCAGCCATGGTGCCTGGCGGTCAACTTCGTCAATCCGCACGACGTCATGTACTACGATGATGTCGATCGTCGGCAAACGCGCAGCCGTCTCGATCCGGACTACTTGTCGCCGCTGTCGCCGCCGCCGCGGGCTGGACTGTATGCCCGCGAGTGGGATGTTCCGCTGCCTGCGAGCTGGAACGAGGATGCCGCGAGCAAGGTCTGGGCGCAGCGTTCTTACATCGATTTCTGCGACAAGGTCTACGGTCTGGTCGAGCACCGTGACGAGGCCGGCTGGCGGCGCTATCAGAGCTACTACTTCAACTGCATCCGTGATGCGGATCGCAATGCCATGACGGTGCTGCAGGCGCTGGCCGACACTGGCCAGGATCGCGAGACCGTGGTGGTGTTCACCGCCGATCACGGTGAGATGGCAGGCGCGCATGGCCTGCGCCAGAAGGGGCCGCATGCGTACAAGGAGAACATCCGCGTGCCATGCGCGGTGGTGCACCCCGACGTTGCCGGCGGCAAACGCACCGCGGCGCTGGGTGGTGCGCTGGACCTGGTGCCCACCCTGCTGTCGGTTGCCGGCATGGACGACGCTGCGCTGCGCGTGCGCTACCCGCAGTTGAAGGGAGTCAACCTGCTGCCGGTGGTTGCAGACGCCAATGCGCGTACCGAACGCGATCGCCGCGGCCACCTGTATGACTACAACACGACTCTGTACGTGGATCCTGCGTTCGCCTTTGGTCTGATCAAGTCAGGCTACGGGGGGTCGCGCGTGGGGCTGCTGCGCCAGAGCCTGGCCAGCGGTCAGCTGGGGCCCCGTCTTGATAACCCCGGGTTGTTTCGGGGCGTGTTTGACGGGCGCTACAAGTTCGTACGCTACTTTCGGCCGGCCCAGCATCACATCCCGCGTGACTGGGAAACGCTGCTCAAATACAACGAGCTGGAGCTGTACGACACCGAGCTCGATCCGGACGAGCGCGTGAATCTGGCGCTGCAGCCGCAGTCCCAGCGCGTCCTGATCGAGCGCCTGAACGCCCAGACCAATGCGCTGATAGAGGCTGAAATCGGGTTTGATGACGGCCGCGAGCACCCCGGGCCGACGTTCCTCTATACCTTGTAACGCCGGATCGGCTGCGCACAAAAAAACCCGCCGGATCGCTCCGGCGGGTTTTGAGTGTCAGCCTGTCGGCTTATTCCAGCACTTTCAGTTCGACGCGACGATTCTCTTCGCGCCCTTCTTCGGTGTCGTTCGCGGCAATCGGCTGCGACTCACCGTAGCCGGCCGGAGTCATGCGCGAGGCCTCGATGTTGTGGCCGGTCAGGAAGGTCTTGACCACCACGGCACGACGCTCGGACAGGCCCTGGTTGTAGGCATCCGTACCGATGTTGTCAGTGTGGCCCTGCAGCTCGACGTTGACTTCCGGATAGGCCTGCAGCGTGCCCGCAACCTCGCTGAGAATCAGCTTGGCTTCCTCGGTCAGGCGGTCGGAGTCGAACTCGAATTTCACGCCCTTGAGGATGAAGCGCTGCTCAACGGCGCAGCCATTCGGATCGACCTGCTCGCCTGCGCGCGGGCGGCGGCAGTCGCCGGTCAGGGCGCAGCCGTTCTGCAGCACCTTGGCACCTGCAGGTGAGTTGGGGCACTCATCCAGATAGTCGGGTACGCCGTCGCCATCGGTGTCGATCGGGCAGCCATCCGGACCCACCTGTACGCCGGCGGGCGTATCCGGGCAGTTGTCGTTGGCGTCGGGGACGCCGTCGCCATCGCTGTCCACCGGCGTATCGACGACGACCGCTTCAACCACTTCCACTGGCTCCTCTTCCGGCGGCGGGATGCTGCCGAGCGGGAACAGCAGGCCGATGTTGACCACGGCGTCCTGGAAATTCTTGTTGCCAGGGTTCACGCCGGCATTCTTGCGGTCATGCGCGTCGGTACGGTAAACCGCTTCGGTCCGCAGCTTGACGCGGTCGCCGAACGAGTACAGATAGCCGAGGCCGAGATCGAACACTGTGCCTTCGTAATCGGCAATGGCGCCCGGATGGTCGCTGACGCCGCTGCGCATCAGGCCCAGTAGCACGTACAGGTTGGGCTGGCTCTTGAACAGCGAGACCATCGCGGCCGCGCCAAAGCCCTTCAGTTCGGCGGAATCGCCGAGGCCATCTTCGGCATCGGCAACGCTGAAGAAGCCGGTCAGTTCCAGATTGAGACCACTGGTGACCTTCTTGCCGACCGTCAGCGTGCCGCCCAGGGCGTCATCCAGGCCGCGATCGTTATCCATAAAGGTGTAGGAAAACATCGGCGAGACGTACCAGGGGCGGCCAGGCAGTGCCTTGGCATCTGGCGCCTCATATCCGTCGTCGTCGTCCTGGGCGAAGACCGGCGCCGAGGCCGTAAGGGCCATGGCGATCAGTCCCGCGTGCGCCAACAGTCCGAAACCCTGTCTCATTTCTCTCTCCCCTTGAGTCTGTTCCATGGTTGGAACTTTAGATTCGTGAACTATAACAGTGCTACCCAGTGCCTACTCAAGTGTAATGGCATACCGCGCGCCATCGGCAGCGGCCCGGAGCGGCCGCTATAATCCGCCGCCTTCATATTCACCGCCCGTCTCGGGCCCTTCAGGCATCCCATGGAAGCCCATCAGATCCGCAATGAGGTGACAGCCCTGCAGGCGCGTTTCGACGCGTTGCGGGGCTATCTTTGACTACGATACCAAGCTGGACCGGCTCGCTGAAGTCAATGCCGAGCTGGAGCAGGGGGAAATCTGGAGCAAGCCGGAGTACGCCCAGAACCTGGGCAAGGAACGTGCCCGGCTCGAGGGCGTAATCCAGCCCATACAGCGCGCCGACGCCGGCCTCAGGGATGCGCTGGAGCTGTTGGAGATGGC